>JBGTIG010000428.1:0-12854 GCA_041745755.1 Lysobacterales bacterium | reverse complement strand
GTCACCTGCGCACACTGGCAAAGATCGCGTGGCCAGACCGCCAGAACCCGGCTTCACGCCCAGCCCCAACGCACCCAACCACCACCCAAAAAAGGGAGCCCGCAGCTCGCGGAGCCGCACAGTATATCCCGCAGAAATCAGGTGTCAACGAAATGACAGGTGGGTACGCGAGTGCGGTTCATCGGCGAGTCCCGGCATCTCGGCAACACGCGAACCCTTGCCGCAGCCGGTCGGTGCGGCAAGGGTCAGGGTCGACTATTGCAAGGGCGAGGCGGTCGGGCGGCAAGCCTGCCGCCTGCCCGTGAAACGCCCGGGTCACTGTTTCCCGCTGGTCACTGCTTCGCGTTGGTCAGCGCGTTCTCGTATTCCGACTTGGACATGAGGCCGTTGCCGTCGACGTCACCCGCATCGAAATCCGCATCGCTCATGCCTTGAGTCGCGGCTTCGTCACGACTCACGCTGCCGTCGAAGTTGACATCGATCTCGGCGGCGGGCTTGCCGCCCATGGCGGCTTCGCTGGGAGCCGGATCCATGGTGCCCGCGGCAGCGGCCGACTGGTTGGCGTTGGGTTGGGTGTTGACTTTGGGGTCCGCAGCAGAACCCGACTGGGCAAGAGCGAACGGCATCGCCACCGAAGCGGCGAGCAGCGCGGCGATCGCGGTGCGATTGACTGTGCGCATGTGTGAACTCCTCGAGCATCGAACCGGCGAGATTGCCGGTTCAGGGTGTGCGCAGACTGGAGAGGTGTCGCTGTACGGAGACTTACCCGGGCCGGGGGCGGCACTGCCCGGTTCATCGGGCCGCGCAGCCGCCCCGCATGAACTTCGACCGAATCGTGGGCACGCGAAACCTGCAGATCCATGGTTGCGAGAGTGACAATGCAGGTCCCGCCCACGTCCACGCGCCGCCTCAATCCCTAATCAATCGGGCGCGCCAACCCGTTCGGAGTCCTCGCCATGAAATGCAGAATCCCGATGATTGCCTTTGCTGTCGTGCTTTCGTCGGCTTGCGGGGCGAACTACGCGGACGGTGCGCCCGGGGAGGCGAGCAGCGCGTCCGCTTCCGACCAACCGTTCAAGGTCACGGAAGTCGCGCGGTTCGAGGAACCCTGGGCGATGACTTTCCTGCCCGACGGCAGCGCGCTGGTCACCGAGAAGAAAGGCGCGCTGAAGTTGCTGGCAGCCGACGGCAGCATCGGCACGGTGAGCGGTGTCCCCCGGGTCGACTACGGTGGCCAGGGCGGGCTCGGCGACGTGGTCCTGCATCCCGATTTCGAACGCAACGGCTGGGTATACCTCACCTTCGCGGAAGCCGGCAGTGAGGGCTTGCGCGGGGCGGCGCTCGCGCGGGGCAAGCTGGTGCTGGACGATGAGGGCGGTGGCGCGCTGTCCGGCGTCAAGGTCATCTGGCGGCAGGTGCCCATGTTTGCGGGGCGCGGCCATTACGGACATCGGGTGGCGTTTGCTCCTGACGGCAAGCTTTTTCTGACCTCGGGTGAGCGACAGGAATTCGATCCCGCCCAGGACATGCGATCGAACGCCGGCAAGGTTCTACGCCTCAACGATGATGGCACCGTCCCGAAGGACAATCCCTTCGCAGCCAAAGGCGGAGTGACTGCCGAGATCTGGTCACTCGGCCATCGCAATCTGCTGGGTCTCGCCTTCGATGCAAACGGAGTTCTCTGGAACCACGAGATGGGCCCGAAAGGCGGCGACGAACTCAACCGCATCGAGCGCGGCTCCAACTACGGTTATCCCATCGTGTCCAACGGCGATCATTACGATGGCCGAAACATCCCCGATCACTCGACCCGGCCCGAGTTCAACGCGCCTGAAGTCAGCTGGAGCCCGGTCATCTCGCCGGCGGGCCTCATCTTCTACAGCGGTGCGGAATTTCCCGCATGGCAGGGCGACGCGCTGATCGGGGGCCTGTCGAGCAAGGCTCTGGTACGCGTCGAGTTCGAGGGCGGGGCGGCGTCAGCACGGGAAGCCGCACGCTATCCGATGGGCGAGCGGATCCGCGAGGTCGAACAGGGACCGGATGGCTCGATTTATCTCCTCGAAGATCAAAAGGACGGCTCCGGAGGTCGTCTGCTGAAGTTGACGGCGTCGCCTTGAGGGCGCTTTCCGGCTCCGCGTCGATGCGTTCGACACGGAGCGATTCCCACCCACTTCCGAGAGTCCGCCGATGAAGACGCGCCATGTGTATTCCACGCCCAATCTCGCCGGTGCCCGCGCCGCGCTCGATGCTGCGCTCGACGCCGGCATCGCCGATGCCGACGTTCTGATCGTCGCGCGCTCCGACATCGAGCTCGACGCGATTCCGAACAAACGCAAGGAAGCCGACACCGATTTCATGCCGGCGGCGGCGCGGGGAGCGGGCCTTGGCGGAGCGCTGGGCGCCGTGGGTGGATTGATCGCGGTGGTCACGCCGCTCGGGGTGACCCTGCTCGGCGCCGCCGCGATCGCCGCAGCCGGTGCGATGGTCGGGGGATGGGCGGCCTCGCTCGCCGGTGCGTCCCAGCCCGACCCGATCCGGCAGAAGTTCGAAGTCGAGATAGCGGATGGCAGGATTCTGGTCGTGGTCGATGGCGAAGATGAAATACTGGCCCGTTCGCGGTCGGCAATTCTCGCGACCGGAGCCGTGGAACTGCCGTTCGAGGGAACCTCCGCGTTGAGCTGAGAATGGCCGGCAGCGCAGGCGGGATTGGCGCCCTGCCGGGGCTTGCGTCGGTGTCAACGAATTCGGCATCGCTCGAACGCCATCGGACTCGAGGCGTTCGGCCGGGACTTGCAGGAGGTCGCGCCGGTGCGGACCGCAGCCGAATGCCGCTGTGTGCATCTGGTGAAGCCGCGCTGGATCGCTTCGCTCCGTCGCCGATTCCTCGCTGACTCGCAAGGTCCGCGTCAGGCGGAGCGCGCGCGTTGCGGATTTCTCGCGATCCATGCCGCCAGATCGGCACGATACTTCGCGAGCGCCTCGTCGTGGACATCGAACACGCATCGCACGCAGCCTTCCCCGCAACAGTCGAGAGCCTCGGGCTCCGTGGGCGCGACGGGTTCTGGATCGCAGACGCTCATCGGTGCCGCCGACGATAGTGGCGCGCTAGCTGCGAGGGGCGAGGGCCCACGACCCGGTATACCGCTTGCACCGCATCACCCGCACTTGGAATAGCCGCAGGACAGGCACGTGGCGCAGCCATCCATGAAGATCACGGCGGTGGTGTTGCACTTGCTGCAGAAAGTGGCGCCGGGCGGAAAGACTGCCTCTTCGGGGTCGCTCGCTTCGATTTGATCCGATTCGCCAGCAGTCGGGCCACCGGCGCGTGGCTCGAGGGGCGGATCGACGCGAGTGCTTTCGACCGCGACCTTGTTGCGTTTGCGGGCGACGGTGCCGCGCTGGCTTAATTCAGAGTTTTTTTTTGCGCGGGCCTCGTAGGCGGTGCGCTTCTCGGCGATGAGCTTGCGCTGCTCGTCCGAGAGCTCCGGATCGTGGATGAGCCCTATGGATTTCATGTGCTGCTCGATCACGGCACCGATCTCGGCGACGATCGAGGGCATGTAGACCCCGCCAGCCTTGAAGTACCCGCCGCGCGGATCGAACACCGCCTTGAGTTCCTCGACCAGGAACGTCACGTCGCCACCCTTGCGGAATACGGCCGACATGATGCGGGTGAGCGCCACGATCCACTGGAAGTGGTCCATGTTCTTCGAGTTGATGAAGATCTCGAAGGGTCGGCGCAACTCGTATTCGGTGCCCGCATTCAGCACCACGTCGTTGATGGTGACGTACAGCGCGTGTTCGAAAAGCGGCGACTTGACCTTGTAGGTCGCACCCACCAGCGTGTCGGGCCGCTCCAGCGCCTCGCTCATCTGGATCACTTCGGCCAGGGCTGAGGCCACGGGCAGAGGTGTCTGCGCGGACTGCCTCGATGACTCGTTCTCCTGGACGGAGTAGCTCTTTATCTTGCGGTCAATCTTGATTGCCATTGTTGCGTTGCGACCCCTGGACTGTAACTTTGATGAAGATCCGCGGACCGGCGGTTCAAGACCGGTCCGCGGAAGCCTTCGAACCATTCGAAGGCTCCATGCCGCCGTGGAGGCGCTGCCCGCATCCCGCGCGGCGGTTCGCTGGCGATCGCCTCAACGCGACTTTTTCCTGGCGGCCCGAGTAGCGGCTGCCTTCTTGGCCGCTGACTTGCGCACCGCCGTCTTCTTCGCGATCGTGGCGCGACGCCTGGCATTGGCGACAACCTGCTTGGCTTGCTTGCGCGCCGCGCCCACGTTGCGCGACGTCGCACGCTTCGCGGCCGAGACCTTCTTCGCCGTCGACTTCCGCGCAATCGTAGCCTTGCGCTTGACGTTCGCCTTGGTTTTCTTCGCGCCCTTCTTCGCAACCGTCGCCTTGCGCTTGACCTGGGTCTTGGTCTTCTTGGCGCTTTTCTTCGCAGCCGTCGCCTTGCGCTTGACTTCCGCCACTACCTTGCCGGCTGCCTTCCTGGCAACGCCGGCCTGTTTCGCGACCGCCTTGCCAACGGTCTTGGCGCCCTTGCCGATTGCGACCGCGGCGCTCGATGCGCCGGACGCGATCGCCTGACCCATGTCCTGCGCCTTGTGCACGGCCACGTCTGCGGCGTGTCCGATCGACGCGATGACGCTCGAATCCTGTTTCTTGCGGGTAGCCATTTTACCTTCTCCGGAGTGGGTTGATGCTGCTGTGCTGCGACCTGGCCGGGGTCTGTACGGCGAATGGTTTCCGGGAAGCGTTTCCTCAGAACTTGCCGTAGTAGCCCTCTTTGAGCGCATCGAAAAGATTGGCGGCGGTATGCCGCTCCCCGTCGTATTCGATCTCCTCGTTGCCTCGCGCCTCCACCACAGTGCCATCTTCCAGCTCGAAACGGTAGATGGTGTTCTCAAGGTCGCTTTCCTTGACGAGAACGCCCTGGAACGCCGCCGGGTTGAAACGGAAAGTGGTGCACCCCTTGAGACCCTGCGCGTGCGCGTACCGGTAGATGTCCTTGAAGTCCGCGAAGGGAAAATCGGTCGGTACGTTGGCGGTCTTGGAGATCGAGGAATCGACCCACTTCTGCGCGGCCGCCTGGATATCGACGTGCGCCCTGGGTGCGATGTCGTCGGCGCTGACAAAATACTCCGGAAGCTTGAGCTGTGGGTCGTCCGTTTGGGGTTGTGCCCGCGGATTGACGAGCGCCCGGTATGCCAGCAGTTCGTAGCTCAGTACTTCGACCTTCTCCTTGGATTTCTTGCCTTCGCGAATCACGTTGCGCGAGTACTGGTGCGCAAACGAGGGCTCGATGCCGTTCGAGGCATTGTTCGCAAGACTGAGCGAGATGGTTCCGGTCGGGGCGATGGACGTGTGATGGGTGAAACGGGCGCCATGCGCGGCGAGTTCGTCGACCAGCCCGGGTGCAACCGCCGCTACCCGCTGCATGTATCGCGAATAGCGCGAATGCAGGATGCGGCCCTTGATGCTGTCGCCGAGCTTGAAACCGTCCGTCGACATTTCGGGCCTGAGCCTCAGCATTTCCGCGGTGACCAGGAACTCCTCGTCCATGATGGGCGCGGGTCCCTTCTCTTTCGCGAGCTCGAGCGCCTCTTCCCAGCCCGCCAGCGCCATCTCGCGCGACACCTTCTCGGTGAACTCCAGCGACTCCGGCGAGCCATAGGGCATGCGCAGCATCGTGAGCGTCGAACCAAGCCCGAGGTATCCCATGCCATGCCGTCGCTTGCGCAGGATTTCCGCGCGCTGCTGTTCGAGCGGCAACCCGTTGACTTCGACGACGTTGTCCAGCATCCGCGTGAATACTTTCACGACCTCGTGGTACTCGTCCCAGTCAAAGCGCGCGCGCGCCGTGAACGGCTCCTGCACGAAGTTGGTGAGGTTGACCGATCCGAGCAGGCACGCTCCGTACGGCGGCAAAGGCTGTTCGCCGCAAGGATTGGTGGCCCGGATGTTCTCGCACCACCAGTTGTTGTTCTCCTGGTTGACGCGATCGATCAGGATGAAACCCGGCTCCGCGAAATCATAGGTCGACGCCATGATCATGTCCCAGAGCCCGCGAGCCCGGATATGGCCGTAGATCTTGCAGGCCACCAGCCCGTCATCGCGTGAGACATAGCCCTCCTTGATCGGCCATTCGCGCCAGATGACCTTCTCGGCATCGACCAGGTCGACCTCGTGCTTTTCCTTGATGTGAACCGGAAACACCAGCGGCCAGTCGGCGTCGGCGTCGACCGCCTGCATGAAGGCATCGGTGATCAGCAGGCTCAAGTTGAACTGGCGAAGCCTGCCGTCTTCCCGCTTGGCGCGGATGAATTCCTTGACGTCTGGATGCGACACGTCGAACGTGCCCATCTGCGCACCACGGCGACCGCCTGCGGACGACACGGTGAAGCACATCTTGTCGTAGATATCCATGAAGCTCAAAGGACCGGACGTGTACGCGCCCGCGCCCGACACGTAGGCGCCGCGCGGGCGCAGCGTCGAGAATTCATAACCGATCCCGCATCCCGCCTTGAGGGTCAGTCCGGCTTCGTGCACGCGTTCGAGAATGCCGTCCATCGAATCGGGAATCGCTCCCGACACCGTGCAGTTGATCGTGCTGGTGGCGGGCTTGTGCGAAAGCGCGCCAGCGTTGGAAGTGATGCGGCCCGCGGGGATGGCGCCGCGCCGCAGTGCCCACAGGAAACGCTCGAAGCACTTCTGGCGGAGTTCGGGAGTGTTCTCCGCGTCCGCGAGCGCCCGCGCGATGCGCTTGTACGTGTCATCGATCGAGACATCCACCGGGTCCCCGGTCTTGGTCTTCAGCCGATACTTCTTGTCCCAGATATCCCGGGAGGCAGGTTGCAGCGGAATCTCGCTTACCGTCCGCACCGCTTCCAGGCGCACCGTATTCGTCACAGTCTCTCTCTCCCGGGACCGCCCTCGACCGCGGGCGGCGTTCTTGTTGTGTGGTACCTGCCGCCGCGACGGTCGGCGCCCGGCGCGGGATGGAGCCGGCCAGCTGCCGACCTCCCCCGCCACCAGACCCCCCCGCGCGACCCGCTCAAAGTGCCTGCCCCACCCGTGTGCTAAGCCTTTCCCGCCCCTCGAAAACCCAATCCTTGGGGGTGAACCGGCCATCCGGACCCAACATCTTGTGGCGGAGGCGTACCGTACGCGCTCGCGGACGGCGCGTCAATCTTGCATTGCATCAAGCGTTTGCAGGGCGTTTCTAAGGTCTCGGTTGAAGTGCCCTTGCGGCCCTCTCCGGAGAGCTTGCGCCAGCCTCGTCCGGCTTCCCGATGGCCGCCGCAGTCCGGCGGCGCGCGCAACCGCCGACGCCTTGCCATGGCTTGGGGTCCCCCGAAACTTCAGCGCGCGCATCGGGGTCTACCGCCTTCTGACGGACGTTCCACGTGCGGGTTCGCAGGCCTGGACTTGCGGCGTCGGGTCGCGCCCCGATCCTTCGCAGGGTTGAAGCGTCCCCTTTCGAGGTAGTACATCGCATGCGCATGATCCTCTCCCGCAGCCGCTTCGTCCTGGTCCCCATCCTCGCGGGTCTCGCGACCGTGGCCTTCGCGGCACTTCCCGCAAGCGTCGACGGTGAAGCGCTGCCGACGCTTGCACCCATGCTCGAGCGCGTGACGCCCGCGGTGGTGAACGTCCACTCGAAGACGCGGGTGCGTGTGGCCAATCCATTTGCCGACGATCCCTACTACCGCCACTTCTTTGGAATACCCGATCTGCCGCAGGAGCGCATGCAGCAGTCGCTCGGTTCGGGCGTGGTTGTCGACGCCGCACGCGGATACGTGCTCACCAACAATCACGTGATCGATGGCGCGGACGAGATCTCGGTGACGCTCGCCGACGGCCGAACCTTGCCGGCGCAGAAAGTCGGCGCTGACGCGGCGACCGACGTTGCGGTGATTCGCGTGCCACCACAGAACCTCACCGCCGTGCCGCTCGCGCGTTCAAGCGCGCTTCGGGTCGGTGACTTCGTGGTGGCGGTGGGAAATCCGTTCGGGCTTGGCCAGACGGTCACCTCGGGCATCGTTTCGGCGCTCGGACGCGCGGGGCTTTCCGGCGTCGGTGTGCAGAATTTCATCCAGACCGACGCAGCCATCAACATGGGCAACTCGGGCGGCGCGCTCGTCAATCTGCGCGGCGAACTCATCGGCATCAACACGCTGATCTTTTCCCCGTCGGGCGGCAGTGTCGGCATCGGTTTCGCGATCCCGAGCGATCTCGCCGCTGGCGTGATGCGCCAGCTTGTCGCCGGCGGCCAGGTGAGGCGCGGTTCGCTCGGGATCGAAACGCAGGACGTCGACGAGACACTGGCCGGCATCGTTGGCGTCAATGCCGGTCGCGGTGCCGTGGTGACGCGAGTCAACCAGGGCTCTCCCGCCGAGCGCGCGGGTGTCGAGACCGGCGACGCGGTGGTCAGCATCAACGGCAGCAAGGTGACGGGCGCGCGCGACCTGGCGAATCAGGAGGCGCTGCTGCCGGTGGATTCGAAGCTCGCACTCGGAATCGTGCGCCGGGGCAGGCCCCTGGTGCTATCGGCGGTGCTCGATGCCGATCCGCGACAGCGCATCGACGGTGGCACGCTGGATCCTCGCGTCAACGGTGCCAGCTTCGTCGATCTCCCGGCCGAGTACGCCGAGCGGGGCATCAACGGAGTGCAGGTGTCGCGGGTGGCCCGCGGATCGCGCGCGGCGCAAAACGGCTTGCGCGCCAATGACGTCGTGCTGACGGTGAATGGCGCGGCAGTAGCGGACGTTGCCGCGTTCAATCGTGCCCTGCGAGGAAGACCGGCGCAGCTGGTGCTGGGCATCGCCCGGGGTCGGCGAGCGGGAGAGCTGAGGTTCGAGTAGGCGGAGCGCCCCACGCACGGCGGCGCGGACATGCGCCGCCTCTGGGCATTCCTGTAGGGATTGCCTCTGTCCACGCCAGGCTGCATGGCGTAAGATTCTGTTAATTCACTTTCAGTTCTTGGGGTAACGTCATGTTTTTAAAGGCTTCCGCCAGCGCGGCGACGCTCGCGCTCATGGTTGGCGTGATGTGGGTGCCGGCGACGAGCGCCGCTGTCAGCTGCAAGACCGACCACGTCACCGCGCGGGCTTTCGGCACCGACGGCAGCCGGGCCTGGGAGCTGCAGAGCAAGGATACGGTCGCGTTGAAACCCTTCGGAACCGTGAGTGCGCTCGACGATCTCGGCCAGGGCAAGGTCGATCTGGCGCTCGCGGCGCGCGGCGCGGCAAACGATGTCGAGGCGGCGCTGCGCTTCATTCCGATCGCATGGGACGCGATCGTGCTCATCGTGCATCCTTCCCATCCGGTCTCGGAGCTGACACTCGCGCAGCTCCGCGATGTCTACGCCGGTCGCGTGCGCAACTGGTCGGGTGTCGGCGGCGGCGACGTGGCGATCAACCTCTACGCCGTCGCGGGTCCGCTCGATGGCATCGAATACGAGCTTCGCCGCGCGCTGTTCGGTAACGGCGCTCTCAATGTCGCCGCCGGTCGCTGGTATCTCAACACGCAGCAGCTCGAGGACGCGATCGCGATCGACCCGGCCGCCCTCGGAGTCACCACGCTGTCGGCCGTAAATACCAACCCCAAACTCAAGCGCCTCGTGATCGAGGGCGTGGCCCCCAGCATGGCGACGCTCGAGGACGGAAGTTATCTGCTGGCCGCGCCGCTGTACGCGGTGACCCGCGCGGACCAGCTCGAAACCGCGCCGGCATCGATGCTGGCTGCCTTTCTGGCCGGACCGGAAATGGTCCCGAGACTCCGCGCGAAGCAGTTGGTGCCGGCTTCCGAGGCGGGGGCGCTGGTCGCGGCGCTGCCGGCTCGCGAACTGAAGATTGCGAATCTGGTGGGGCGCGCACCCCCCGTCCCGCCGCCACCGCCCATTCTCAAGACCGCGGTGAACGCCCTGCCCGCGCGCGCGGCGGAGACAATCCACGCCCGGCCGGCGGCCAAGCCGGCGGCGGCGAAATCTTCCTCCCGCAACCCTGTGCGCGTCGCACAGCAGACGCGCGTGTCGGCCAAGCAGACGTTCCGTTGACGAAGCGCGGCATCCGGGGTGTCAGTCTCGACCTCGACGACACGCTCTGGCCCATCGGACCCTGCATCGTCCGGGCGGAAGCCGCGCTCGACGAATGGCTGCATGCGCATTGTCCTGCCGTCGCTACGAAGTTCCCGCCGGCATCCATGCGCGCGGAACGCGATCGCGTCTGGCACGCCAATCCCCATCTGGGGCACGATCTGTCTGCGCTGCGGAGAATGTCGCTGATCGACGTGCTGGCCCCGTTTGGTTTCGATGAGGAGTTCGTCGACCGTGCGATGGTGCATTTCAGTGCCGCGCGCAACGTCGTCGATTTCTATCCGGACGCGCAGGCCGCGCTTGCGAGGCTCGCATCGAGCTGGCCGCTGGTCAGCCTCAGCAACGGCAATGCCGATCTCGATGCGATCGGCATCGGCGCGCATTTCCGCGCGCGGGTCTATTCGCGCGACGTGGGCTGCGCCAAGCCCGACCGGCGAATCTTCGAGCACGCCGCGGCGGCGCTCGGCGTCACGCCCGCGGAGTTGCTGCACGTCGGCGACGATCCGGTGATGGACGTGGCCGGAGCACGCGAGGCCGGCTGCGCGGCGGTCTGGATCGACCGCGGTGTAGTCGACTGGCCGCGCGAAATCGCGCCTCCCTCGTACAGAATCGAATCGCTCGATGCCCTGCCCGGGTTGCTGGCAGACTGGCGATGAGGCGTGCCGTTTGTTCCTGCCGGACCCAGGGGAGAGAGTCATGGTCGCGTTCCTGACCGAGGCCGCCGCAGCCTCCGTCCCGATCACCGCATTGCGTGCAGCGGACCTGCCGGCGTGGAACACCGCGTGCACGACCTCGACGCAGGCCTGGCTGACCGCGAGCGCCTTCGAGGCGGCGCCCTCCAGCGTCTGCCTGGTACCGGCGCCGCAGGGCGGAATCGAGCGGGTGCTGGTGGGTGTCCTGCCCGGCGAGTCTCTCGGCGCGCTCGCGGCGCTGCCGTATGCGCTGCCGCGCGGTGACTATCACGTTGAGGGCCTACCCGCGGATTGCGACCCGTACCTGGCCACCCTCGGGTTCGGACTCGGGGCCTACCGCTTCACGCGCTACAAGGCGCCGACGCGGTTGCCGGCGCGACTGCTGCCACCGCCCGGGGTGGATCGGGCGAGGCTCGAACGCGAGATCGGCGCCATCGTCTGGGTTCGCGACCTGATCAACACGCCCACCGAAGACATGGGGCCCGAGCATCTCGAAACCGCCATGCGCGATCTCGCGAACGCGCAGGGCGCGAGCTTCCGCAGTGTGGTCGGGGAAGACCTGCTGCACGGGAACTTCCCTGCGATCCATGCCGTGGGGCGCGCTTCGCACCGCGCACCGCGACTGCTGGAGCTCGAATGGGGCGAGCCCGCGCATCCGCCCATCGCAATCGTGGGCAAGGGCGTCTGTTTCGACACCGGCGGGCTGAACCTCAAGGGCGGCGAAGGCATGCGCTGGATGAAAAAGGACATGGGCGGCGCGGCGCACGCCCTGGCGCTTGCACGGCTGGTCATGGAAGCGCGACTGCCCGTGCGCCTGCATCTGCTGGTCCCGGCGGTGGAAAACGCGGTCGCGGGCAATGCCTTCCGGCCGGGGGAGGTGATCGCCACCCGCGCGGGCCTCAGCGTCGAGATCGACAATACGGACGCCGAAGGTCGCGTGATACTCGGCGACGCCCTGACGTACGCCAGTGAGCGAGCGCCCGGGCTGCTGCTGGACTTCGCGACCCTGACTGGCGCCGCCCGTGTGGCGCTTGGACCGGATCTGCCGGCGATTTTCACCAACCGGGTGCCACTGGCCGCGTCGTTGACCGCTTTGGGTGCAAGACTCGCGGATCCGCTCTGGCCCATGCCGCTCTGGGCAGGTTATCGCGGCATGCTGGATTCGACGATTGCCGACCTCGCCAACGGGTCGGCCAGCAAGCAGGCCGGCGCCATCGTCGCCGCGCTGTACCTCTCGCGATTCGTGCCCGAATCCATCGACTGGTGCCACCTGGACGTGTACTCATGGAACGACTCCGATCGCCCCGGCCGACCGCGCGGCGGCGAGGCGCAGGGTCTTCGCGCCACTTTCGCGCTGCTGGAGGAGCGCTACCTGCCCGCCTAGCCAGGGCGCACCGAGTGCCGATCGGCTTGGAGGCCGGCTTGCCCTCGTCGGCCGGAACGGCTATAAAGCGCGGTTCGCCGACGTGGATTTTCCGCGTGTTGGCCCATTCGCGTGCTGCGTGGGTCGCGTTGCCGGCGCCAGTCACACTTTTTCGCAGCGCGCGCTGTCCGACGCCTGACCCGGGTCGTGTCCGCGAAGCCGAATCCGCCCGGGCCATGGGTGGTCAGACCCGATACGAGGAGCAAGCCATGGCGCGTGAGTGCCAAGTTTCCGGAAAGCGGACAGTGAGCGGCAACAACGTCTCGCATGCCAACAACAGGACCAAGCGCCGCTGGCAGGTCAACCTGCACGAGCGCCGATTCTGGGTGGCGAGCGAGAAGCGCTGGGTGAAACTGCGCGTATCGGCGCACGCGCTGCGTACCATCGACAAGAACGGCATCGATGCCGTCCTGGCCGACTTGCGCCGCCGCGGCGAAAAAGTCTGACGGCCCTCGAGGAGAAACCCACATGGCATCCAAGCGCGACAAGATCCGACTCATCTCCACGGCCGGCACGGGTCACTTCTACACGACCGACAAGAACAAGAAAAACACGCCGGACAAGATGCTGATCAAGAAGTACGACCCCGTCGTACGCAAGCACGTGGACTACAAGGAAGGCAAGATCAAGTAGT
>JBGTIG010000427.1:0-3429 GCA_041745755.1 Lysobacterales bacterium | reverse complement strand
CAGCGCATCGACCCCGTCGGTGAGTGCGGCGGGCCCTGGCTGCAGGATGATCGACGCCGGCACCTCGTGCAGCTCGGCGTCGCGCACTGCCGGAACGGCGTCCCAACCCTCGCGCGCCGCGACCTTTTCGGGCCGGAATTTCTTGCCGCACCAGCTGCCGATGATGATGTCGGGTGCGCGGCGGATCACTTCTTCGCGGTCCGCGAGTATGCGGTCGCGGCCGAGCGGCATGACCGCGCGCTCGGGAAAGATGTCGTCGCCGCCGGCGATTCCGACCAGTTCCGATACCCAGCGAATGCAGGTGATCGCAGGCTCGTCCCACTCCTCGAAGTACACGCGCGGGCGCCGTTCGAATCCCGCTGCTTTGCCCCTGATCGACTCGAGGTTGGCGCGCAGCCGCTGGTCCAGCGACTGCGCCGCGCCCACGGCTCCGACCATGGCGCCCAGCCGCGCGACGTAATCGAGGATGCCCGCGACGCTGCGGTGGTTGCTGATCCAGACTTCGACGCCAGCCTTGACCAGATCACGGGCAATGTCGGCCTGGATGTCGGAGAACCCGATCGCGAGATCGGGTTCGAGCGCGAGAATCCGGTCGAGCTTCGCGCTGGTGAAGGCGGACACCTTGGGCTTCTCGCGCCGCGCGCGCGGCGGTCTCACGGTGAACCCGCTGATGCCCACGATGCGGGCTTCCTCGCCCAGCAGATACAGCGTTTCAGTCGGCTCTTCGGTAAGACAGACGATGCGCTGCGGCCCGCTCACTTGCGAGCAGTCATCAGGGATAGAGCAGGCGATGCTGCCATCGGCCGTCGTGCCACTCGTGGCAGTCGCGCCAGTGCAGCCGGTCATGTTCCGCGTACCAGAACTCGACGCGATCCGGACGCACCCGATAGCCGCGCCACGTCGGGGGGCGCGGCACCTCGACTCCGTGGAAACGCAGCTCATACTCGGCGATCCGCAGATCGAACGTCGCGCGCGAATCGAGCGTCTTCGACTGATCGGAAGCCCAGGCACCGATCTGGCGTTCCCTTGGGCGGGAGGCGAAGTACGCGTCGGCTGCCGATTCCTCGACGAACTCGACGTCGCCTTCGACGCGCACCTGGCTCGGAATCGCGAGATGACGCCAGAAGAAGTTGAGCGCGGCGCGCGAGGTTTCCGCCAGTTCCCGGCCCTTGCGACTGGTGGCGTGCGTGTAGAACACGAAACCGCGGGCGTCGTGCGCCTTCAGCAGGACCTGACGCGACGATACCCGGCCGTCGCTGCCTACCGTGGCGAGGCTCATCGCGGTGGGCTCCGGGTCGATGCTGGCTCGCGCCTGTGCCAGCAGGCCTTCGAAAGTGGCGAGGAGGTTGGCGTCAAGCAGCATGCAGATCCATCACTTCTTCGAACCGCGGATTGGCATCAGGCTCGTTCGAGCCGGTAGCCGTGCTGGTACACCGAGTTGAGCTGCCAGCCGTGCGCGCCGGTCAGTTCGAGCTTGCGGCGGATGCGGCTGATGTGCGTATCGACGGTGCGCGTGTTTTCGTCGGACTCGAGGTTCCATACGTCCAGCAACAAGGCGGACCGGCTGACCACCCGTCCTGTCCGTCGGAACAGGTACAGCGCCAGTGCGAGCTCGCGCGTGGTCAGACGCACGGGATCACCGCGGAGCGTGATGCGCCGCAAGCGCGGATCCACGTGGTAAGGCGCAATGTCGGGGATCGCCTCTTCAGGGCCGCCCGGAGCCAGCCTGCGGAGATGTGCGGCGACACGTGCGGCCAGTTCGCCCTGGCGCGGCGGCTTGACGACATAGTCGTCCGCCCCCGCTTTGAGCCCGGCAACGATATCGGCGTCCGCGTCGAGCCGCGAGAGCATGATTTTCGGCAGGTGCGAGTACTCGGACTCGCCCAGCCAGCGCACGAGTTCGAGTCCGGACTCGCCGGGCAGCACGCAATCGACCACCACTGCGTTGAAGTCGCCGGCGGGCAGGCGCTGGCGGAATGCACTCGCGGAATCGAACACTTCGGTCCGGTAGCCACCGTCGGCCAGCATGACGGCGAACAGTTGCGACTGATGGGGATCGTCTTCCACCAGCGCGACGAGGGGCGCGCCAGGCGTGCGGCGTCCTTCGGCCGTCAGCATCGCCTTGGACGCCTGTTCCTGCAGATTTCGATCATCCGGTCCTGATCGTGTCGCCATCCACCCCTCTCCGTTGTCCACGGCGCAGAATCGCGCATCTGCGTAGGTCCGCAAACCGCCAGCGCATTCTCCTTCCAGTTGCCTGAAGGTTACGCGAAACCGGGATTGCGTTCCGATCACCGGCATTGCAGCCGGGATGGGCGCTCAGGTCGCAGCCACGACCGGAGCCGCCGGCGGGTGGCGATTCCGCGGCACGCGCCCGTCGCGTGAAATCCAGCGTAGCCAGATCAGCCAGACGACCAGGGCATCGATGATGATCAGCGCCTGCCACAGGTACAGGTGGAACCACTCGAACCAGGTGTGGCTCCACTGGCCGATGTAGAACAGGCTGATGATGCGCACGAGGTTCAGCGCCTGGATGGCGACGAATCCGAACGCGAATCCGATGGCCTTCTGGCGCCACGTCGACGGGAACGCCATCAGCGCCGAGAACAGGATGATGACCGCCTCGATGCCGTTGCAGCCGCGTTCGATCGAGACCGCGAAGCCGTTGCGGGTGCTCTGGATGACCTTGCCGAAACTCACGGCATCGCTGTCGAAGATGGCCACCAGCCACACGCAGACCTGTGCGATGCCGGAGGTGAACGGGTCGATGACCCACTTCTCCACCGGTTGCAGCACCTCGAGCGTGAACAGACCGCCCAGCAGGACGAGGAATACCACTATGAAGCGGGTCATGCGTGCGCGCGCCAGCCGGCTGAATGCAAAGCGCGCAATGCTAGCATCACCTTTCCTATCACCGCTGGCGGCAGACTTGGGCAATCTGGTGTTGATCGGTCCGATGGGCGCGGGCAAGAGCACGCTTGCCCGGACACTCGGCGGCATCTCCGGTCACCGCGTGCGCGACATGGATCTGGAGATCGAATCCGCGGCCGCGATGTCTATCGGCGCCATTTTCGAGCGCTTCGGGGAAGCGCACTTTCGCGCCCAGGAGCATGCGTTGCTCGAAGCGCTGCTCAGGGACGATGGACAGATCATCGCGAGCGGTGGAGGCGTGGTGCTGTCGGCGCGCAATCGTGAAGAGCTCAAGCTCCGCGCCTTTGTGGTGTGGCTGGATGCGTCCGTGGATCTCCTGCACTCGAGACTCGCCGGGGACGCGACCCGGCCCCTGTTGCAGGGCCCGGCGCTTCGCTCGCGCCTGCTCGAGCTCGCCGCCCAGCGCGATCCGCTTTACGCGCAGAGTGCGGACCTGCGATTCCCGGTGAACGAAGAGGCGCCCGCGTTGCAGGCTGCGCGGCTGGCGGCGCAGCTGCC
>JBGTIG010000426.1:0-12728 GCA_041745755.1 Lysobacterales bacterium | reverse complement strand
GTGGCAATCCAGTCAGATGCTGCCGTAGCGGCCGCGGTCGATGCCGTGCTTGAGGTCGCGGGCGCGCTGCGCGCGGGTGGTGACTTCGGCGACGAGGTGCCGCGGCTGGATGGGCTTCATCAGGAAGGCGTCGCCGCCGATGGTGATGGCGTCGAGCTGCGCCTCCTTGTCCTCTTCGCCGGAGAGAAACAGGATCGGCACGAAGTCGCGGCCGCGCTGTTCGCGGATGCGCGCGGTCAGTTCGATGCCGCTGAGTTTCGGCATGTGCAGGTCGACGAGGATGATGTCGGGCCGGAATGATTCGATCGCGACCATCGCTTCGGTGGGATCGTTGCAGACCTGCGTCAGCAATCCGCGATGCCTGAGGACGCTCTCGCAGAAGTGCGATTGCCCGGGGTCGTCGTCGACGATGAACACGCGGAAATGATGCCCGCTGTCGGCTTCGATGCGTTGCTTGAGTTCCGCCGCGATCTCGGAGACCGGCAAGCCTTCGCGCACCACGAAGTGGGCGCCGGCCCGCAGGGCGCCGAGTCGCTGCAAGGTGTTCTCGCGCGGCACGATCGCGATGCAGAGCGCACGCTCGCCCTCGCTCGAGGGATGCTGGGCGAGTTCGCGCATGAGGCCGTGCACCGAGGGTAGCGCGACCGGCTCGACCAGCAGGCAGAGTTTGGAAAACCGGGTGGCCAACTGTGCAGCCAGTTCCGGGTCCTTGACGGGCAGGATCTCGAATCCCGCGAGGCAGGGTTCCCGTGCCAGGGCCCGGGCGAGCGTGTCGTCGTCCCCGAGCACCGCAATGCCGCGCGGGGTGAACCTGCGCTTGTCGCCACGCCCGGAGTCGTCGGCAATCAGCCCGGAGGATTCCACCAGGGGCTGGATCGCCTCGACCAGCGCGCGCAGATGCGCCCGGTGATCCGGCGTCGGTACGCGGTCGCCATCGACGAAGGAGCAGAGGAAAACCGACAGCGCGATCGCGCGTTCGGCGACCGTACGGCAACCGATGGTGTCGGCCTGGGCAGCCAGCTGGTCCACGCGTTCGTGCAGTTCGATTGCGCGATCCGGATCCCAGGGTTGCGCCAGCAGGGCGGCAAAGGCGTGGCCCAACGCCTCCGCAATGACGTCCATCGAATGGGAAGCCGACGTGGCGTCGGCACGTGTCTCGGTCGTCATGACCTTCATTTTCCGTTGAGTTCAAGAATGTCGACAAGCCGGAAGCCGCGGAACAGGCAACTGTCGCGCGAAATCCGGATGTCGTCCGGACTGCCGAATCACACCCGACCAGCCGGTCGCCGAATGTCGACCTGCGCGTCGCGGCGCAAGACTTTTCTGAAAGCAAGTCGCGCGCCACCGCCATGGACGTGCGCATTCAACTCGAGCCCCACGGACCTGATCGCACGAAGTGAGACGCCGCTCGCGAAATCTCGGGTCCCGACCGAGGCGGAGCCCACCATGCTGTCGATTGCCCCTGCCCGTCCCGTGGCGCTGCCGCGCCAGGAGCTGCGCGCCGATTCCCGGGCACTGGCCGAGCGACTGCAGCAGAAGTATCGGCATCGCATCACCGGTGCGTTCGTCATTCCCGCGCGTGAGGGCCGCCACGCGGCGTTTCCGCCGGGGTTGCCCGCTGCATTGGTTCGGGCACTCAAGGCGCGCGGAGTGCATCGGCTGTATTCGCACCAGCTGGAAGCCTGGGACGCGACGCAGCGCGGCGAGCACGCGGTGATCGTGACGCCCACGGCTTCGGGCAAGACGCTCTGCTACACGCTGCCGGTACTGGCGGCGGCGATGCAGTCGCAATCACGGGCGCTGTACCTCTTTCCCACCAAGGCGCTGGCGCAGGACCAGGTGGCGGAACTGCTGGAAATCAACCGCGCCGGTGAGCTCGGGATCCGCGCCTCGACTTTCGACGGCGACACACCCGGTGATGCGCGCCAGGCGGTGCGCCTGCACGGCGACATCGTGGTGTCGAACCCCGACATGCTGCACACCGCGATCCTGCCGCACCATACCAAGTGGGCGCAGTTCTTCGAGAACCTGCGCTACGTCGTGATCGACGAGATCCACTCCTATCGCGGAGTGTTCGGATCACACGTTGCCAACGTGCTGCGGCGACTCAAGCGCATCTGCGCGTTCTACGGCGCCAGGCCGCAGTTCATCCTCTGCTCGGCGACGATCGGCAATCCGCACGCGCACGCCGAGGCGCTGCTCGAGGATCGTGTCACCGCGATCACGGAGTCCGGCGCGCCATCGGGGGAGAAGCATGTGCTGCTGTGGAATCCGCCGGTCATCAACCACGATCTCGGCTTGCGCGCCTCCGCGCGTTCGCAGTCGACGCGGATCGCGCGCTCCGCGATCCGCGCGGGACTCAAGACCCTCGTGTTCGCGCAGTCGCGGACGATGGTCGAGATCATCACGAAGTACCTGAAGGACGTCTTCGATCACGATCCGCGCAAGCCGCCGCGGATCCGCGCCTATCGCGGCGGATACCTCCCGACCGCCCGGCGCGAGGTGGAACGCTCGATGCGGGAGGGCAGCATCGACGGCATCGTTGCGACCTCTGCGCTTGAACTCGGGGTGGATGTCGGCGCGCTCGACGTGGTGCTCTGCAACGGCTATCCCGGTTCCATCGCCGCGACATGGCAGCGGTTCGGTCGCGCGGGTCGACGGCAGCAACCCTCGCTTGGAATCCTCATCGCGAGTTCCGAGCCGCTGGATCAGTACCTGGTGCGGCATCCGGAGTTTTTTCGCGATGCGCCGCCGGAGCACGCCTGCATCCACGCCGATCAGGATCTGATCGCGCTCGATCACATCCGCTGCGCCGCATTCGAGCTGCCGTTCGCGCAGGGCGAGCGCTTCGGGCGGCTCGATCCCGAGCCGTTTCTCGAGCTGCTGGTGGAGGCGAGCGTGCTGCACCGCGAGGAGCAACGCTGGGAATGGATCGCGGACAGCTATCCCGCCGGCGCGGTGTCGCTGCGCTCGGTCGCGGATGGCAACTTCGTGGTGGTGGATCGCACCGACGGCCGGCAGAGCATCCTTTGCGAGGTCGATTACTCGGCGGCGGCGCTCACGCTCTACGAGGGGGCGATCCACATGGTGCAGGCGGCGCCCTGGCAGGTCGAGAAACTGGACTGGAGCGGGCGCAAGGCGTTCGTCACCCGCACCAGCGTCGACTACTACACCGACGCCATCGACTACACCAAGCTTACGGTGCTCAGCTGTTTCGATGCGCTCGGAAGCGGCGAGGGCAGCGTGCAGCATGGCGAAGTGCACGTGGTGCGACGCGTCGCGGGCTACAAGAAGATCCGCTACTACACGCACGAGAACATCGGCTACGGACCGGTGAACCTGCCTGACCAGGAGCTGCAAACCACCTCGGTGTGGTGGCAATTGCCGCAGGCCGCGCTCGACGCCCTGTTCGATTCGAGGCAGCAGGCCCTCGATGGCTTCCTCGGCGCTGCGCACGCCATTCATGCGATCGCCGCGCTTGCGGTGATGGCGGACGCACGCGACCTGCAGCGTTCGGTGGGGACCGGGGAACAGCGCTGGAGCCTCGGCGCGCACCGACGCGCGAATGCGGGCAGCGCCGGCGTGTTTGCCGCCAGCCTGGCGGAAGCGTCGCTGCCGGAGGGTGGCGGCGACACGTTCCTGCCGACACTGCATCTCTATGACAACTATCCCGGTGGCATCGGACTGAGCGCGCCGCTGTTCGACCGTTCCGCGCAGATCATCGCGGACGCGCACGCGCTGATCGCGGGATGCGGCTGTCGCTGCGGCTGCCCGGCATGCGTGGGCCCGGTGCTCGCCGCCGACGAACTGCTGGAGGTGACGCCCAAGCTGCTCTCCCTTCGCGTGCTCAAGTCGTTGGCTTCGCGTGGTTGATTCGGATCACCTGACGGCTTCCGCACGTCTTCGAACCCTGCATCGCCAGGCTGGCGGTCGCGTGCTCGCGCCGTCGTGCCCCTCGCTGCAGCCCGTCGTCACCACTCCGACACCGACCGCGCATCGGCTCGCGTCTTCCGGTGTCGAGGAACTGCGACTGCGGATGAGCGCGTTGCGCGCGTTGCTCGGCCGGCGCGAATCGTTGCGATCGCCCACGTCGCCACCTTCTCCCCTGTCCGCGGCGGCGACGTCCGATCCGCGCGGGGCGCTCGACCGCAGCCTGCCAGGAATCGAGATCGCCCCCGGAGTGCTGCTGATCGAGCACGACTACGCACCCGAGCCGCTACCCGACTCCCGCCATGTGCGGCTTGCGTCCTTGCGTTCGACCGCGCAGCAGCGCCGCGCCCTGAAGTGCGATCCCGGCGGCGCCAGCACGATCCACGGCTCGCGCCTGCTTGCCATCGATACCGAAACCACGGGACTCGCGGGCGGCACCGGCACGCGCGCTTTCATGATCGGGGTCGCCGAACTGGTGGATGCGCGCCTGCGCGTGCGCCAGCTGCTGACCACATCGCTTGCGGGGGAGGCGCGCATGCTGCGGGTCTTTCTCGGGTGGCTGCGCGGCGATCATGTACTGGTCAGCTACAACGGGCGCAGTTATGACCGGCCACTGCTGTCGACGCGGCTGCGTCTTGCGCGGCTCGACGATCCGCTGCCCGGGCTTCCGCATCTCGACCTGTTGCACGTGACCCGGCGCGCCTATCGCGGGGTCTGGCAGAACTGCAGGCTCGCGACCGCCGAGCGCGAGTTGCTCGGCGTCGTTCGCGACGACGACCTGCCGGGTTCGGAAGCCCCCGCTGCGTGGCTGGCCTACCTTCGTGGCGGCTCGTCAGCGCAGCTTCGCCGTGTGCTGACCCACAACGACCAGGACCTGCGCAGCCTCATGGGCCTGGTCGCGCATTTCGCCGCGCGAACGGATTGAAGCTTTGGTCTGTCGGCGCCGACCCTTGTTCCGGCAAGCCATCAACGCGAGGGCAATGAGGGCCGGTAGAATTCCGCCATGGAGATCTTCAAGGCGTTCACGCTCGAATCGGCGCACCGGCTGCCGAACGTGCCGGCCGGTCACAAGTGCGCGCGCGTGCACGGGCATTCTTTCCGCATCGAGATCGCGATACGCGGCGACGTCGATCCGCATGCCGGATGGCTGAGGGATTTCGCGGATATCAAGTCGGCGTTCGCGCCGCTGTTCGACCAGCTCGATCATCGCTACCTCAATGATGTCGAAGGTCTCGAGAATCCCACCAGCGAGCACCTCGCGATGTGGATCTGGGATCGACTGCTGCCCGCCCTCCCGCAGCTGGCAGGGGTCGTTGTGCATGAGACCTGCACCTCCGGCGCCCGCTACTCGGGTCCTGTGAGGCCGTAACCGGGCGGTCTGCCGTCCCGGACCGGCCGGCCCCTTGGCGGCGCCGAAGATTGCCCCCACTGAGTGGGTCCAGAACTGCCTTGCTCGAGATCAGGGGGTGCTCCAGGTCATTGATCCTGAACGGAAGGCAACACAAACACGATATTTGTTGCATTGCAGCAAGATTGCCGTATGATGCACTGCAACATATCCACCTTTCCAGCCAGGAGCAGACCATGTACGAGCAGATCAACAACCAGTTCCTCGCCACCAGCAAGCAGCTGGCCGAGACCACCTTCAAGGCTCATGGTCTGGCATTCGCCGGCCTCGAGCGTGTCGTCAGCGTGCAGATGCAGGCGCTGCAGGACCAGATGAACGCCACCGCGAACTTCTGGAGCCACGCCAGCGACGTACGTGAAATCGACGGCGCCCGCGCCCTGCTCCCGACCGGCGCGCAGCTGGTCCGCGAGTCGGCCGAGAAGGCTTACGCCACCGCCCAGGAAGTGATGAACATCACTGCCCAGACCGGTGAGTCGATTGGCGCACTCGTGCGCGACACGATGGAGACGGCCAACCAGAACGTGATCCGTGCGACCGAGCAGGTCGTGACGGAAGCGGGCAACGCCACGCGCGAAGCCGTGCGCAGCAGCGACCGTTTCGTCAAGGAAGCCACCACCGCGTCCAAGAAGGCTCGCTAAGAGTCTCTACCCTGCCGACCGTACGCTCCATGGAGGGAGCGACGGCGCAACGATCCCACCCCCGGATCGTCGAAACCCCAAACCCGCCGGCTCCTCGCCGGCGGGTTTTTTTTTGCACGCGATGCACTGTTCGAACCGGCGCGGCGCTGCTGCCTGTGTGCCGTGGACTCCCCCGAGGTTCAACCCGGCGAAGAACTCACGAACAGCCCGAACGCAACTCGAGCGATCCGTCCTCGTCGCCGTCGGAGCACCTGGCGCGAACGGACTTCGAGTGGCTGGAAGGCTTGTCAGGCGCCGGTGAAGAAAAGCGCGACGGTGAAACCGATCCCCACTACCCAGACCAGGCTCCGCAACCGGGCGATGCCGGCGACATACAGCACGCTGTACAGCACGCGCGCGGCGATGAAGCCGATCGCCAGCAGGTCGATCGTCGCCTGCGCACCACCGGTCAGATGCGCCACGATCACGGCCGCGGCGAACGGGGCGAAAGCCTCGAACCCGTTGAGATGCGCCCAGTGTGCCCGCGCGGCGCGGCCTTCCAGGCGCGACTGCCAATCGCGAGGCGCGCGATTGTCGTACGCGCGCGCCGTCGCCTTGGCGAAGCCGGTGAGCACATAGGGCAGCAACGCGGCAACCAGGATGCACCAGTAGCCGAGGGTCATCAGAGGAGCTCCGAGCACGAGGAGTGCCGAGTATCCGACAACTGCGCCGTCCCGTTTAGCGTCAATTCCGCCAGGGTCATCGAGACTGCCCTCATGTTCGACCTACGCGCAGACCTTCCAGCCCGCTCATGGATCGCCGCCGTGCTCGCGGCGACCGGACTCACCCTCGCCTGCGCCGCGTTCGCCGCGCAGACGGTGCCGGTCGATCCTGCGCTGTGCCGCAACGACCGCCTGTTCGCGCATGGATTCGGCGAGGACGCGGACGTCGAAGTCGGCCTGCTGACGCGCGGGTTCAACAACCGCACGTACTATCTCGTGGTGCCTGCCAGCTACCGCGCAGGGACTCCGACGCCACTGTTGCTGGCCCTGCACGGCACCGGCGGCAGTCCCGCAGCGGCGCAGGCCAATGCCCTCGCCATCGCCCAGACCTGGCGCGACATCGCCCGCACGCGCGGCATGATCGTCGCCGTGCCCATCGGCTCCTCGCCGCAGGGCAGCTGGAACCCGCCGCTGGACATTGCCTACCTCGATGGCCTGCGCGCGAGCCTTGCGTCCGAATTCGACCTCGATCCGACCCGCAACTATCTGTGGGGATTCTCGGCGGGTGGCCATTTCGGACACGGCTTCACCCTGCAGCGGACCGACTCGTTCGCCGCGTACGCGATCGCCGCCGGGGTGTTGCGCGGCTATGCCTGCACGGCCGAAACCTGTCCCGATTTCCTCGCCGCAGTGCCGCGGCGGATACCCGTCGATATTTCCAGCGGCACCGGCGATCCCGTCGTTCCACTCAGCGAGATCAGCGCCGATGAAGGGCGCTTTCGCGATGCGGGCTGGCAATCGGGCAGCAATCTCTGGGTTCGTGGCCTCAACCAGGGGCATACGTATTCGTCGCCCCAGCTCGCCACCAGCTGGGACACAATCTGCCGGTTCGCGGTCATCCAGGATCCCTAGGTAAGGTCTGATCAAGTCATCCTGACTTGCCAGACCGGCGCCGGGTTCGGCGCAGGTCCGAACCCGGCTCCCACGAATCAATCGTTTATCGGTTGATTCGTGGCGATACGTCCCTGTATCGCGGAACCTTCGAACTTTGTTCAGAGGTCCCTCGCGAGGGGCGGCCGGGCCGTCCGTCGGGTGCGGCTCCCTCCAGGCGCCTGGTGTTGCCCAGCACTCCGGGATCACTCCGGCGTTGCCGCGCCCGAGGGCGCCCGCTAGAATCTCGCGGCTTTGCCACGTCATCTGCTGGCCGGATGCCTGTCCACGCGATGTTCGCAACGCAACCCATCGATCCCGTCGTCAACCCGCACGCGCAGGGAAAGCTGCTGGCGCAGCGTCTCGGCGGGCTGCAGGCGCTGTCGGCGGTATTCACGGCACTGCCATGGTTGTTGTGCGGCCCGCGCGACGCGATGGCCGCGCTGCTCGGCGGGTTGCTGGTGGCGCTGGGGACCTGGCTTCTGGGTCATCGGATGTTCGGTGGTGCGGGGATCTCGGCGGCGGCCGCACTCACCGGATTGATCGTGGGTTCGCTGCTCCGCTGGGTGACGATCGCGGCGGGTGTTGCGCTCGCCATCGGCTGGGCGAAATTGCCGCCGTTACCCATGCTTTGCGGCTTGATTGTGGCGTTGATGATCCAATTACTGGGAATGCGTCTGCCAACGAAACTGGGGCGATAAGTGGCTAGCGAAGCGGAATCCGGCGGTCTCTCGGCGTACATCGAGCATCACCTCAGCCACAACACGGGTGTCGTGTTCGGTGGCGATTTCCACTGGGACTCCTGGCTGGTCTCGCTGGTGCTCGGCGGGCTGTTCTGCCTCTGGTTCGGCCTCAAGGCCAGGCACGCGAGTTCGGGCGTTCCAGGCAAGGGACAGGCGTTCGTCGAGATGGTCGTCGAGTTCGTCGACACCCAGGTCAAGGATGTGTTCCACGGCGATCGACGCTTCATTGCGCCGCTGGCGCTGACGATCTTCATGTGGGTGCTTTTCATGAACGCGATGGACCTGCTGCCGCTCGATATCGGCAACGCGCTGGTCACGCTGTTCGCGGGTGCAGAGACCGCACACCACACCTATTTCCGCATGGTGCCGACCGCGGACCTCAACACCACGGTCGCCATGTCGCTCGCGGTGTTCCTGCTGGTCATTTTCTATTCGCTCAAGGCGAAGGGTCCGCTCGGTTTCGGCCGCGAACTGCTGACCTCGCCGTTCCACTCCGAAGGCGGTCTCGCCAAGGTTGCGCTGGTCATCCCCAACATCGTGCTGAACCTCGTCGAATATCTTTCGAAGCCGGTATCCCTGTCGATGCGACTGTTCGGCAACATGTATGCGGGCGAGCTGGTCTTCATGCTGATCGCCGGCCTCCTCGCCTCCTGGATCACCTTCGGCTTCGGCGTTGTCGCGGGCGCTGCCTGGGGAATCTTCCACATCCTCATCATCCTGCTGCAGGCTTTCATCTTCATGGTGCTGTCGGTGGTCTACATCGCAATGGCGCACGAGCATCACTGACGACGGACACAACTGACTCACGCGGAACCTGCGCGCGCTCAACGAATTCATTCCCTACAAAGTCGACCAAGGAAACAACATGGAAATGCAACAGTTCATCTCGCTCATCCAGGCCAACACCGCCATCGGCATCGGCCTCATGATCGGACTCGGCGCGCTCGGTGCCTGCGTCGGCATCGGCATCATGGGTTCGAAATTCCTCGAAGCCGCCGCGCGGCAGCCGGAACTGGTGCCCATGCTCCAGGGCCGCATGTTCCTGCTGGTGGGTCTGATCGACGCGTCCTTCATCATCGGTCTGGCGATGGCTTTGTTCTTTGCCTTCGCGAATCCGCTGCTCTCGCAGCTGACCTGACGCTCCCATCCTGACCGCCGCGGCGGTCGTCACCGGGTGCGCGCAATCGCGCGCACCGTCGCAGCTACAGCTATAGGAAATTGTCATGGAAATCGGCATGACGTTGCTGGGTCAGGCGCTGTCCTTTGCGATCCTGATCTGGTTCACGGCAAGATTCATCTGGCCGCCCCTCATGGCCGCGATCGAAGAGCGCCAGCGTCGGATCGCCGAAGGTCTGGCCGCGGCCGATCAGGCACGCGCAGACCTCAAGCTGGCCGATGAGCGTGCTGGCGAGGCGGTACGCGAGGCGCGCGTGGAAGCCTCGGGTATCGTCGATCGTGCTCACCAGCAGTATGCGCAGATCCTGGAATCGGCCAAGACGGATGCGATCACCGAAGGCATGCGCCAGAAGCAACTCGCCGAGAACGAGATCGCAACGTTGTCCGAACGCGCGCGCGAGCACCTGCGACAGCAGGTCGCGACGCTTGCGGTGGCCGGTGCGAGCAGGATCATCTCGCGCGAGATCGATGCGGATACCCATCGCGAACTGCTCGACCGGCTGGCGCAGGAACTGTAGGCCGTGAGCAGCGACGCCACCCTCGCCCGTCCCTACGCCCGCGCCGCCTTCGAGATTGCGATGGGCGAGGGCCCCAGCGCGCTCGGCGAATGGGCCCGTCAACTCGGCATCTCTGCCGCGCTCGCGCGCGACCCACGGGTCGGCGCACTGCTGATCGATCCGCGCCGCTCCCGCACCGAGTCGATGGCACTGCTGTTGCCGCCTGGCACGCCCGCGGACGGGCCATTCTCCGATTTCCTGGCGGCGCTCGCTGCCAACGGGCGCCTGCCCATGCTGCCGGAGATCGCCACGCAATTCGAGGCGCTCAAGCGCGAGGCAGAGGGCACGCTCAAGGTCCGGGTGCGCAGCGCCGTACCCATCGAAAAGGCGCAGATGGACACGCTCAGGAGCTCGCTGGCGCGCCGGTTCAAGCGCGAGGTCGAGATCGAAACGGCGCTCGACGCGGACCTGGTCGGCGGCGCCATCATCGAGGCGGGCGAGACCGTCATCGACGGCTCGGTACGCGGACGCCTGCAGCGCCTTGCCCAGGTGCTCGCGCAGTAGGCCCGCGCGCCACCGCGCAACCCTCCGATCAAATTCAAACCCTTCCGCGCGTGCGCGGACACGTCCCAAGGAAACCCGGCCCCATGCAGACTTCCCTCAACCCGTCCGAAATCAGCGAGCTGATCAAGGAGCGCATACAGAAATTCGCGGGCTCGCTGGATGCGCGCAACGAAGGCACGATCACCTCGGTTTCCGACGGCATCGTGCGCGTGCACGGCCTCGCCGACGCGATGCAGGGCGAGATGATCGAGCTGCCGGCCAATCGCGACGGCAAGCCGACGTTCGCACTCGCGCTGAACCTCGAGCGCGATTCGGTCGGCGCCGTGGTGCTCGGCGAGTACGAACATCTGCGCGAAGGCCATGCGGCCAAGACCACGGGACGCATCCTCGAAGTTCCGGTCGGCCCCGAACTCCTCGGGCGCGTGGTCAACGCGCTGGGCGAGCCAATCGACGGCAAGGGCGCGATCACCGCGACGATGACGGCGCCGGTCGAGAAGGTCGCGCCGGGCGTCATCTGGCGCAAGTCGGTGTCCCAGCCCGTGCAGACGGGCTACAAGTCCGTGGACGCGATGATCCCTATCGGCCGCGGCCAGCGCGAACTCATCATCGGGGATCGCCAGACCGGCAAGACGGCGATGGCCATCGACACGATCATCAACCAGAAGGGCACGGGCATCAAGTGCGTGTACGTCGCCATCGGCCAGAAGGCCTCGTCGATCGCGAACGTGGTGCGCAAGCTCGAAGAGCACGGCGCGATGGCGCACACCATCGTGGTGGCGGCCGGTGCTTCGGAGTCGGCCGCGATGCTGTATGTCTCCCCGTACTCCGGTTGCACGATGGGCGAGTACTTCCGTGACCGCGGCGAAGACGCACTCATCATCTACGACGATCTCTCCAAGCAGGCGGTGGCCTATCGCCAGATTTCGCTGCTGCTGCGCCGTCCGCCGGGGCGCGAGGCCTATCCCGGCGACGTGTTCTACCTGCACTCGCGCCTGCTCGAGCGCGCCGCGCGCGTAAACGAGGAGTACGTGGAGAAGTTCACCGAGGGCAAGGTCAAGGGCAAGACCGGTTCACTGACCGCGCTGCCGATCATCGAGACGCAGGCGGGCGACGTTTCGGCGTTCGTGCCGACCAACGTCATTTCGATCACCGACGGCCAGATCTTCCTCGAGACCGACCTCTTCAACGCCGGCATCCGCCCCGCGGTGAATGCCGGCATCTCGGTGTCGCGCGTGGGTGGCGCCGCGCAGACGAAGATCATGAAGAAGCTGTCCGGCGGCATTCGCATCGCGCTCGCGCAGTACCGCGAGCTCGCCGCCTTCGCGCAGTTCGCGTCCGACCTGGACGAAGCCACGCGCAGGCAGCTGGAGCGCGGGCAGCGTGTCACCGAACTCATGAAGCAGAAGCAGTACGCGCCGATGTCGATCGCACTGATGGCGCTGTCCATCTATGCGGTCAACGAGGGCTATCTCGACGACGTCCCGATTGCGAAGATCGGCGCCTTCGAGGCGGGACTGCATACGCATTTCACCAACAACTTCGGCGATGCGCTGTCGAAGATCGTGTCGACGGGCGAGTGGAACGACGAGCTCGAGGGCGCCTTCAAGCAGGCACTTGGCGAGTTCAAGAAGTCCGGCAGCTGGTGAGTCGAGCGTTGATCTTCACCCTCGTTCGTGGTGAGCACGTCGAACCATGAACGGGGCGCAGCAAACGCTGGGGTGACGAGGCAGATTCCTCGTGTGATTCCGTCCATGGTTCGACCCTTCGTCAGGCTCGGGGCTCACCACGAACGCAATCAGGTGTTTCATCCGTCAATCAGTTGAGACAAGTAAAGACGCAAGGGCAAACGCATGGCAGGTGGTCGCGAAATCAAAACCAAGATCAAGAGCGTGGCGAACACCCGCAAGGTGACGCGTGCGCTCGAGATGGTCTCGGCATCGAAGATCCGCAAGGCACAGGACCGCATGCGGTCTTCGCGCCCCTACGCACGGCTGATGCGCCAGATGATCGGCCACATTGCGCAGGCCAACTCGGAGTTCCGGCATCCCTTCCTGATGGAACGCACCGAGGTCAAGCGCGTCGGCTACATCATCGTGTCGACCGACCGCGGCCTGGCCGGCGGGCTCAACTCGGTGCTGTTC
>JBGTIG010000425.1:0-3038 GCA_041745755.1 Lysobacterales bacterium | reverse complement strand
AGACCGGTGCGCAGCTGCGCGCGTGAGCGCGACGCGGCAAGCAGCGCCTGCAGGTAATCGAGCAGCGCGGGCCTGACCACCACTGCGTCGACCCGACGGCGAAGCTTGAGCAGCGCTGCTGGATCGAGCTGCGGCGTGAGCTCGTCCAGCAGCTCGCGCCGATCGCGCGTCGTCAGCATCTCGCGTTCGGCTTCGGGCGGCGGGTACCCGAGGCTTATGCGCAGCAGGAAGCGGTCGAGCTGCGAATCCGGCAGGGGAAAGGTACCCGCGAGGTCGAGTGGATTCTGCGTCGCGATCACCACGAAGGGATCGGGCAGCGGATGCAGTTCGCCATCGACGGTAACCTGTCTTTCCGCCATGGCTTCGAGCAGTGCGCTCTGCGTCTTCGGGGTGGCGCGATTGATCTCGTCGGCCATGACGAGTTGCGCAAAGACCGGGCCGGCGTGGAAGCGGAACGTAGATCGCTCGCGCTCGAACACCGATACGCCGATGATGTCGGACGGCAACAGGTCACTGGTGAACTGGATACGCGAGAAGCTGAGGCCAAGCGTGGCCGCCAGTGCATGCGCGAGCGTCGTCTTGCCCATGCCCGGCAGATCCTCGAGCAGCAAGTGTCCCCCCGCGAGGACGCTGGTAAAGGCGAGCCTGACCGCGTGGCGCTTGCCGAGCACGATGCGGTTGACCTGCTCGATCGCCGCAGCGAGCGCAGCGCGCTCGTCTCGGATTCCGGGCTCGTGGCGAGTCTCGATGTCCATTGGCGGGTCGGGGGTGCCTGGATGTGTACTGTCGCCCGAGTGTAGCTTCTGCCGCGTTGGCGGCACGTTGCGGGCAGACAGGGACCTTTCCTCGAAGGCTGCTGCCGTGACGCGCCTCAGTCCGGCAGCGGCTCGCAACCTGCCAGCCTCAGCAGATCCAGCGTGGTGATCAGGGGCAGGCCGATGAGCGCCGTCGGGTCGTCACTGCGTACGCGCTCGAGCAGCGCGATCCCGAGCGCCTCGGCCTTGAAGCTGCCGGCGCAGTCGAATGGCTGCTCCCTCGCGACGTACTGCCGGATTTCCGTCCCACGGAGTGCGCGCAGGCGCACCTCGGTGTCGACTCGCCGATACCCTTCGTCACCCGTGCGGGCGTCGAGCACGCAGACGCCCGTCATGAAATGCACGGACTGACCGGACATCGCCTCGAGCTGGGCGATGGCCTCGTCCGCGTTGGCGGGCTTGCCGAGGACCCTCCCCGAGTCGCTGATGGCCAGCTGGTCGGAGGCAATGATCAGCGCGTCGGGTCTAAGTGTCGCAACCGAGCGCGCCTTGCCACGCGACAGTCGCTCGATGGTGTCAGCCGTCGTTTCACCGGCCAGTGCCGATTCGTCGAGCGCGGGCGACAACTGCTCGAACGCCGCGAACACACGGCGCAGGAGTTCGGCGCGATATCGCGAACCCGAGGCCAGCACGATGTCCCGGCGGCTCAAGGCGCGCCCCGGCTTTCGCGTTCCTGGGCGCGCGCCTGCAGTCTGAGTGAACTGGCACTCGCGTACGCATCGCTGAGCTCGTCGCGCACGACATCGAGGCGCGAGAGCTGGACATCGATGGAGCGCTTGGACGACGCCAGCGACTCCCGTGCGGCGCGGAGTTCGGCAAGCGTTGCAAGCGCAGCGTGATCCCGGATCCACAAGCGATGCGCGAGCACCTCTCGCAGTGCAACCTGGAAGGCGTCGCGGGCGTCGAGGGAAGCGCTGGCGTTCGCGGCCATCTCGCTCGGCAAACGCCCGAGCATGCTCTGCAGCTCACCCATGCGCTCCCGACATCGGTGCAGACTCGCCTCGAGTGCGTCGGCGCCGTCGACCAGCGCAATCTGGAGGTGCCGTTGCGAGTGCCTGCGCCAGCCGAGTACCAGCAGGAGCGCCGCAATCGCCGCCAAGGCCAGCGTCAGTGTGGTCCAGCCGTGGGAGGTCATCGTGAATGCCTTGCGGTTGACGCCCAGTGTCCCCGAATGTCGCCGCACAGGGAACCATTTGGCACCAGTCGAGGCGCTTCCGGGAGTGGCAAGACATCGTGAGGGGGGCTTCGCGCCCTGCCTCACGGGTGTTTCCTGCTGTTGCTTCGCGGAGTCGGAAAAGCCGTGAGGGGCTTCGCGCCCTGCCTCACGGAAATTCCTGCTGTCCCTTCGCAACTATTGGTGGAGGCGGCGTCCATCGAACCGACCGCTGCGCACCCGCTACCAAGCGTGTTCTGAAAGCATGCGCACCTTTGTTACCCCTAAAGTTACCCCCCGCGACACGCGGATGCTTTGCCCGGTAACTCTGCGCAGGTGGGTCGGTAGAAGCGATTATTGTCCCTGCGTGCTCAGGCAACTCGTTGGCCAACAGTCGACTGTCATGGGAGATTGAGTGCCACTTCGCTCTGCACTTGCAGCGCCCTCGCTGGTGAACGATAGGCGCGCGCTGCTGGAATCTGGTGCTCCCGCCAGCATGCTTAAAGGACTAGCGAACCAACTTGAACTGATCTGCATTGGATACCTAGGCCAAATCGCAACAAGGCGATAGCCGACAAACGCTTATCGGGTCTGGTCTCACGCCGTATCAACCAAGCGCCGTATTGAGCCCAGCCCCCGTACTACCTCCGAATTTCCGGGCTCCGAGGTCCGGCTAACAGACTGATGTATCGCCGCACCGCGCGAAGAAGATCGGCGGAGCGTAGGCAGCCAAATATCGATCTTGGCTCGAAAGCTGACAACGGGAAGTGATCAATTTCAGCGCGTTGATCACGCCTTTCCGTATTCGTGGTCAGAGTTCGTCAGCGCACGCAGCCAGGCGTCGCCGGTCAGTTTGCGCTGCAGAATGTCTGATATCCCACCGCGTAACATGGCTCGATTGCGCCGCCTTCTGCCTATTGCAAATGTCTGCTTTGGGTCCAGGCTGTGTGAAAACGCATTCGTGGCGCTATAGGCGGCATTAAGCAGTGCGTAGGGCGCCTTGCCGTCCTCGCGTGACCATCCAGAGGCACTTCTGTTTCTCGACAATTTACAGTCTTCGGAAACGCCGA
>JBGTIG010000424.1:0-2038 GCA_041745755.1 Lysobacterales bacterium | reverse complement strand
TCGTGCAGCTGCTGGCGCAGGCCCTCGGCGGGGCCGGCCATCGCGTCGCGACGATCGGCACGCTCGGCGCCGGACTCGTCGGATCCGTGCGCAGCGGTGAACGCACCACGCCCGACGTGCTCAGCTTGCACGCGTGCCTGGCAGAGTTCCGTGCCGCCGGCGCCACACATGTCGCGATGGAGGTGTCGTCGCACGCCCTGGATCAGGGTCGCGTCGACGGCGTGCGTTTCACGATGGCCGTATTCACCAACCTCACCCGCGACCACCTCGACTATCACGGCGACATGCTCGCGTACGGCGCGGCCAAGGCGCGGCTGTTCTCGGTGCCGGAGCTGCGCTGCGCCGTCGTCAATGCGGACGACGAATTCGGGCGGCAATTGCTGGCCTCACTGCCGGCGTCGCAGGCCCGACTGAGTTATGGCCTCGGCGACTCGTCCGCGGCGGATGTACGCGGCCGCGCGATCCGCTTCACTGCGTCGGGCGTGGAGTTCGAACTGGTGACGCCCTGGGGCGACGCCCTGATCCACGCGAATCTCCTCGGCAACTTCAACGTGGCCAACCTGCTCGCGGTCGCGGCGACCCTGGGTGCGCTCGGCTGGAAGATCGACGCGGTGGCCCAGGCGCTGTCGCGATCCACACCCGTGCCGGGGCGGATGCATCGGCTTGGCGGCGAGGGTGCGCTGCCACTGGTGGTGATCGATTACGCACACACTCCGGATGCGCTGGCACAGGCGCTCGATTGCGTGCGCGGCCACACGCGCGGGGAACTGCACGTGGTGTTCGGTTGCGGAGGAGAACGCGACAGCGGCAAACGTCCACTCATGGCGCGGGTCGCGGAGCACGGTGCCGATCGCATCACGGTCACCGACGACAATCCACGCTCGGAATCCGGCGACGCGATCATCGAGGCGATCCTCGCCGGCTTCGAAGCGCGCCGGCGCGCCCACATCGAGGTCGACCGCGATCGCGCGCGGGCGATCACCGCCGCCGTGCATGCGGCCGGCTTCGAAGACGCGGTGCTGATTGCCGGCAAGGGCCACGAGCGATACCAGGAAACCCTGGGCGTGCGCAGGCCCTTCGACGACACCGAGGTGGCGCAAGCCGCGCTGGCGTCACGCGCATGATCGAAGCCCGCCTCCGCGACATCGCCTCCCGACTCGAAGGTCATCTGATCGACGAGGACATCGGGTTTCGCGGCGTGTCCATCGACACGCGGAGCCTGCAGCCAGGCAATCTCTTCGTCGCGCTGCGCGGAGAGCGGGTCGACGCGCATCACCTGCTGGAGGAGGCGAGGTCGCGGGGTGCAAGCGCCGCACTGGTGATGGAGCCGGATGCCGTGGCGCTGCCGCAGCTGGTGGTGCGCGATACCGAACATGCGCTCGGGCGGCTCGCTGCCTGGCAACGACAGCGCCTGGACGCTCGCGTCATCGGCATCACCGGCAGCAACGGCAAGACCACGGTGAAAACGCTGACCGCATCGATCCTCGGTCGCTGCGGCCGCACTCACGTGAACGCAGGCAACCTCAACAACGAGATCGGCCTGCCCCTGTCCCTGCTCGCGGCGCCGATCGACTGCGAATACCTGGTGCTCGAGATGGGCGCGGGCAAGCCGGGCGACATCGCCGCGCTCGCGATGATTGCCCAGCCCTCGATCGGCGTCGTCAACAACGTGGCACAGGCCCACCTCGAACGCATGGGATCGCTCGCGGGCGTCGCGGAAACCAAGGGTGCGCTTTACGCAGCGCTCCCTGCGCAGGGCGTGGCGGTGATCAATGCCGACGATGCGTTCGCCGAAGCGTTCGCGCAGCGGAGCGGTGCGATAAAGCGCGTGCGTTTCGGACTCGACCATCCTGCGGAGTTCACCGCACGCAACGTGCGGTCCGAAGGCGACGACAGCGTGTTCGCGCTGGTGACCCCGCTCGGCGAGGCGCCGCTGCGGCTGCCGTTGCCGGGTCTGCACAACGTCCGCAACGCCCTCGCGGCGGCAGCCGTCGCCGCCAGTGCAGGCGCTTCGTTGCAGGCGATCGTGGAGGGCCTC
>JBGTIG010000423.1:0-2644 GCA_041745755.1 Lysobacterales bacterium | reverse complement strand
GGGCGAGCAGCACCAGCGCACCCGTGGCGAGGGCCCAGGTCACCGCGAGCCCTGCCAGCGTGGTTCCGGGCGGGCCGGCAATTTCAAGTGCCCCCCAGGCGTGGCCCGCGATGAAGTAGCTGAAGGGTCCCGCCACGGCGCCGAGCAGGATCGCGAGGCCGACGTGCCCTTGCAGGTACACGAGCGAATGATTGAGGGTCAACGCAAATCCGAGCCACATGGCCAGGATCCACCACGGAGCGCCGAGCAGGGCCGGGTTTGCATCCGCGAACGCGAGCAGTCCCGCGCGCGCGAAACTGCCATCGAGCGCCATGCCCATGAGCAGCGCAACGGCGGCGAGGGAGAGATCGGCGCGGCGCGAGGCGTCGAGTCGCAGCGCGTGCACCGCGAGCACCAGCAGTGGAACGAGTCCGAGCCACGCCATGCCACGGGCGGCGCCGGCCACGAAGCCGAACCAGGCCAGCTGGAACAGGATTGCATTGGTCAGGCGATGCACGACGCCGCTCCGAGATCCGGCAGATACTGCGGCCGGCGATTCCCCGGCTTCGCGAACAGCATCTGCACGTCACCGATGCTGCGTTCGCGGAAGCCCCCTTCGCAGTACGCCAGGTAATAGTTCCACAGGCGCACGAAGTTCTCGGAGTAGCCGAGCGCGCGGACCTCTGCGTGCGCGAGGTTGAAACGGCGCCGCCATTCGGCGAGGGTCAACGCATAACTTGGACCGATGTCCTCGAGATGCGTGAGCCGGAGGTTGCTCGAGCGCGCGAGCGAAGCCTGCATGGCGGAAATGGAGGGGATGAAACATCCGGGAAACACATGGCGCTTGATGAAATCGACGCTTTCCAGCGCCTGCTGGTAGCGGTGGTCCTCGATGGTGATCGCCTGTACCAGCGCCAGGCCGTCATCGGCCAGCAACTCCGCGATCTTGCGGAAGTACGCATCCAGCAGCCTGGGTCCGATCGCCTCCACCATCTCGATCGAGACCAGCCGGTCGAAGCGGCCCTCGAGATCGCGGAAGTCGTGCATCACGACGTCGACCCGATCCGCAAGTCCGGCGTCGCGCACGCGGCTCACCGCCAGGTCATGCTGCTCCTGCGAGATCGTGGTCGTCGTCACGTGCACGTCGTGGTGGCGCGTCGCGTGCAACGCGAAGCCGCCCCAGCCGGTGCCGATCTCGACGATGCGCATGCCCGGATGCAGGTCGAGCTTGGTGCAGATCCTCTCGAGCTTGCGCGTCGAAGCCACTTCGAGCGACTCTTCCGGGTCCGCGAAGATGGCGCACGAATACATGAGGTTGTCGTCGAGAAACAGGCGGAAGAGGCGGTTGCCGAGATCGTAGTGCTCGGCGATGTTGCGGCGAGCGCCGAGCCTCGTATTGCGTCGGAGCGAGTGGTAAGTGCGCAGCAGCATGCCCCCGACGCGCGCCATACCCGTTTCCATCGCGTCGAGGTTGTCGCGATTGCGCACGAAGATGCGCACGAGCGCAACGAGATCGTCGCAGGTCCAGAGGCCATCCCGGAAAGCCTCGCCTGCACCCACGCTGCCGCCGAGCGCCAGGATGCGGTAAAACTCGGAATCGAGTACGCGCACATGGGCACGCAGGGTGTCGACCTCTCGAGCCGCCGGAATGCCGACCCGGGTTTCGCCGAGCGCATCGTGGAACACGATTTCGCAATCGCGCAGCGTCGCGATCTGCGCCAGCAGCCGCTTGCGGAACCAGTGGCCGCCGCCGTCCCGGGCTTGCGCTCCGGATAGTGCAGCCGAATCGAGGAGTTCTCTGTTCACGTGGGATCACTCCGGTCGGGCCTCGGGAAGTAGCGTGCGCCCCTGAGCTTGAGCTTGAGCGCCTGCCAGTAGATGGCACTGGTGACCTTGGCAGTCATCAGCGGCAGGTGTAGCAGGGCGCGTGCCAGAGAACCGCCGTTGAGCGGTTCGCGGGCGAGCACCAGCGTCGCATCGAAGTCGCGGTGCACGCCGTCGAACACCTCCATGTGCACGCGCAAGCCGTCATCGGGCGCGTGCAGGCGCCACCGGTAGCGCCGGTCTATCGGCAGGAAGGGCGAGACATGGAATGCCTTGTCGAAATCCCATTGGTACACGCGGCCCCGTCGCGCGGCGCGATGGACATCCAGCACATAGGCATGCCGCTCGCCCCAGGGGGTATTGGTGATTTCGGCGAGAATCGCTTCGAGCCGGTTGCCGTCGTCCGCGAAGCAGTAATAGAGACTCACCGGATTGGCGACGTGGCCGAACATGCGCAGGTGCGTCAACAGGCGTACCGGCCCCGGAAGCGCGCGTCCGCAACGCGCTTCGAGCGCGGCGCGCACTTCGTGCAGCAGCGGCCGGGAGGGGTCTCCAAAGAAATCACTGCGCCGGAACTCGGCGACATTGCGTCGGTTCGTCGACCAGAACAGGCGCCCGGCGAACACGCGATCGATTTCGGCGAGGTCAAGGTACAGCTGGAACACGCGGTAGCGAAACGAATGCGCGAACGGCCGGTAACGGCGATGCCGCACCGAACCCGAGTAGACCGCGCTCCGAAGCTCCGGACTCTGCGGTTCTGCATCCTCCCGCTGTACGCCGACGGGCGCCGTGGCTGTCCGCGAGGCCGCGGGCACGCAGGCGCGGCCCGGCGAGGTGGCCA
>JBGTIG010000422.1:0-13663 GCA_041745755.1 Lysobacterales bacterium | reverse complement strand
GATCGCGGCGTCCTGGCCCAGCACCTCGTCCTCGCTGTAGCCCATCATGCGGGTGAATGCCGGATTGACCGACACGAACCGGAACGACAGATCGGTCACGGTGACCGCCTCGGCCATGCTGCGGATCACCTGTTGCGCGATCGATCTTTCCCGCTGCGCCTGCCGTACTGCCGTGATGTCGCGCGCAGTGCCCGCCATGCGGGTTGCGCGCCCCTCCGCATCGCGTGCCACCACCTTGCCGCGCGACAGCACCCAGACCCAATCACCGTCGGCGTTGCGCAGCCGGTGCTGGGATTCGTAATGGTCGGTGGCGCCGCTCGCGTGCGCGTCGAAGAGTGCCTCCACCTGCGCAAGGTCGTGCGGGTGCACCGCGTTTCGACGCCAGTCCTCGGCGCTGACCGAGTGTTCGGGTGCGAGGCCGAGCAGGGCGTCCGCGCCGATCCGGTATAGGCGTTGATTCTCGAGATCGAAGTCCCAGAACTCGTCGCCGGAACCCCAGATCGCGACCTGCAGTCGCCGGTCACGCTCTCGCAACGCCTGGTGGTATTCCTCGATGCGCACGCGGCGACGGTGCAAGGCATACAGCAAGGCGCCGATGAAGCTCATCGCCACGGCCGCGTACACCATCAGCATGGCCGTCGACAGATACCAGGGCGGAATCACCCGCAGCGGCAGCGCGAGCTGGTGTTCGCTCCAGCGCCCATCACGATTGGTCGCAGCCACCCGCAGCAGGTAGCGGCCGGCATCGAGGTTCGTGTAGGAGATCTCGTTGCGCGTGCCGTTGTCGATCCATTCGTCGTCGAAGCCGTCGAGTCGATAACGGAAGCGGCTGGGCAACCCTGAACCGTAGTCGGGCGCCGAAAACTCGAACGCATAGATCCGGTCGCTTTGCGCGACGGCCATCTCGGGTACGCGCCCCGGCTGCTGAAGCATGCGTCGGGTGCGGCCGCTGCGGAATCCGGTCAATACGACCGGAGGCGCGTAAGTGCTGTCGAGGATCTGCCCGGGCTCGAACAGATTGAATCCCTGCACCCCGCCGAATGCCAGGGTGCCATCGGCCAGGCGCATCGAAGCGCCGGCATTGAATTCGAGCGATTGCAGTCCATCGGCGGGCACGAAGTTCCTGAAGCTGCCGGTGCCGTTCTTGCCTCCCCTGGTGTCGAACCGGCTGAGGCCGCGATTGGTGGAAATCCAGAGGCGGCCCGCGTCGTCCTCCTCGATCGCGTAAATGGTCGCATCGGGCAGGCCGTGGCGCGTGAGATAGCGCTCGAAGCGGAAGCGTCCGCGCTCCTCCCCTGCCAGTCGATGCAGTCCAGAGTGCGTGCCGATCCAGAGATCGCCGCTGCGGGATTCGAAGATCTCGCGCACCAGACTGCTGCCGAGGCTGTCGCTCGCACTGCTCGCACCGGCGACGCGGCGCATCTTCCCGGTGGCCAGGTCGAGGACATTGAGGCCTTCGAACGTGCCGATCCAGAGCCTTGCGCGTCGATCGCGCTTGAGCGCAAGCACTGCATCGGACCAGAGTGTGTCGCTGCCTGCACCGTGCCGATACTCGGTCCATGCGCTGCCGTCGGCTGGAACCCGCACGAGACCGCGATCGAACGTTCCCAGCCAGAGATCGCCATTGGCCTCACGCGAGATCGCGCGCACCCGGTGCGTGCGCAGCGCGTTCGGAGCCACCGGGTCTACCGGCAGCATGCTGGCCCGCAGCGCTGCGGCGTCGAGATCGAAGACACCGAGATTGCTCGCCACCCACCAGCGGCCGGCGCTGCCCGGCACCACCGCGAAGATGCGCATGACCGGGGACGGGTCCTCGATTCCGAGCGCTGCGATCAGTGCCTGCGTCGCATCCTCGAATTTTCCCGAGAGCAGGTCATAGCGTTTGAGTCCCGCGCCTTCCGTGCCAACCCACAATCCGGATTCGCCAGCAGCGGCCAGCACGCGGATGTTGTTGGTCTGGATCGCCCGCGCCGGATCGCCATCGTCCACCACGAACGTGAACCTCGCCCCGGCCGGATCCACCAGCGACACGCCGCGGGTGTCGCCTCCAACCCACAGCATGCCCGCCCGATCGATCATCAGGGGGCGGACGAAATTCTCCGGCACGCTGCCTGCGAGGACCGGATCGTGCCGCAATATCTCGAACGCACCGGTGGCGGGATCGAGTACCACCACGCCGCGACCGTAGAGCGTCATCCAGAGCCGACCCGAGCTGTCGCCGCGAATGCTGCGCACGTCCGTGCGCGCGCGCGTCGATTCGCCGGCGGGCAGGCGCCACGCGAGTGTCGCCACGCCGTCCTCGGCGACATGCCACAAGCCATCGGGACCCCCCACCCAGACGGAGTTGCTGCCGGAACGCAGGAGGCAGTTGAAGCGGCCCCGCAGTTGTTCGCTCGCCACGGCGCTGGCGCGCAGCGGATCCGGGCGCAGGCGAAACACGCCGCGTTGCGTTGCCGCCCAGGCGCCACCGGCGCCGTCGTCCTCGAACTGGTGGATCGGCAGCGGCTCGCTCGAATCGGGATCGAGCGCAATGCGCTGCATTCGACGGTCGGAGTGGTCGATGCGTTCGATTCCGTTGGAGGCGCCGATGAGCAGGCCGAGTTGCGGATGCGCGAGCAGTGCGCCGATCTCACTCGGCATCGCGGCGGAGCCCGTGGCGGCGATCCGGGTGTGGAATCGTTGCGTATCGCGGTCGTAGCGCACCAGATGGCCGCTGTTGGTGCCAATCCAGAGCCGTTGCCGTCGATCCTCGGCGAGCGCGGTCACCAGATTGTCGGGCAGGCTGCCGGCGATTTCCGGATCGTGCTGGAAGAGCTCGAAGCGATAACCGTCGTACCGATGCAGTCCTCCCTGGGTACCAATCCACACCAGCCCGTCGCGATCCTGCAACATCGCGTTGACGGTGTTCTGCGCCAGGTCGTAGTCGCTGGTGATCCGCCGGAAGTAGTACACGCGTTCAATGGCGCCAACCCCGGCGGACCCGCACACTGTCAGCGCCAGCAGCCCCGTGCACAGCGCCGCGCGCAGGAGCGAAGTCCCGGTTGGCGGTTGCCGGCGTAAGTCGTGCTTCCCCTGCATCCGGTCAGCATACCGGCGCACCGTTGCGCCCGCAGTTCGACGCCGTCCCGGATCCGCCCTCGGGCGCGTATCCAAGCCGCTAAGATCACGCTGCATCGGATCGCTGGACGCCGTCGATGCGACAACTGCCGGAGGACGCGACTGCCATGATCAAGGCCAGCGAATTCGCGCGTCGCCGGGCGGAGCTGATGCGGATCGCCGGCAACGACAGCATCGTGATCCTGCCGTCCGCGCCCGAGCGGCTCCGCAGCAACGACTCGCACTACCCGTATCGGCAGGACAGCGACTTCCATTACCTGTCGGGCTTCCCCGAGCCGCACGCGGTGATCGCGCTGGTGCCGGGTCGCGCGGCCGGTTCCACCCTCCTGTTCTGTCGTGAGCGCGACGCCGAGCGCGAACGCTGGGACGGGCCGCGCGCGGGGCCGGAAGGCGCGACGCTCGGATTCGGCTTCGACGACGCGTTTCCGATCGACGACATGGACGAAATCCTGCCGGGCCTCATCGAGGGGCGACGTCGAGTGCATTGCCCCCTCGGCCGCGACCAGGACTTCGACCAGCGATTGTTCGGCTGGATCAAGCGCGTGCGTGCAGACGTGAGGCAGGGCGCCCAGCCGCCGCACGAACTGGCCGAGCTCGGCCACCTGCTGCACGAGCTCAGGCTGTTCAAGTCGCGCGCTGAAATCGCGCTGATGCGTCGCGCGGCGAAGCTGAGCGCCGAGGCGCACGTACGCGCGGCGCATCGCGCCCGCGCGGGCGAAACCGAAGCGACCGTGGCCGCGGAACTTCTGTACGCATTTCACCGGGCCGGTGCGGTGGCCGCCTACGAACCCATCGTCGGATCGGGCGCCAACGCCTGCGTGCTGCACTACCGTGCCAATCGCGATCCGTTACACACCGGCGAACTGCTGCTGGTCGACGCGGGAGCCGAGCTCGAAGGCTATGCCAGCGACATCACCCGCACCTGGCCCATCGGTGGCCGCTACTCGCGGGAGCAGCGGGCGCTATACGACGTGGTGCTGGCCGCGCAGCTCGCCGCCATCGACAGCACGGTGGCGGGGGCCGCGTGGGACGCGCCGCACGACGCCGCGGTCGCGACTCTGACGCAGGGGCTCGTCGATCTCAAGCTCCTGCGCGGCGACGTGGCGGGCAACATCGAACGCGGGGACTACAGGAAGTTCTACATGCACAAGACGGGGCACTGGCTCGGACTCGACGTGCACGACGTCGGCGACTACCGCCTCGACGGCGTGTTCCGGCAACTCGAGCCGGGCATGACGCTCACCATCGAGCCCGGCCTCTACATCGCCCCCGATGCAGCGAGCGTGCCCGCGCGCTGGCGTGGCCTCGGCATTCGCATCGAAGACGACATCCTGGTCACGCGTGCGGCGCCCGACGTGCTCAGCCGTGATGCGCCGAAGGATCCCGTCGAGATAGAGCGGATGCTCGCCGGATAGCGGGCGTGTGGCTCTTCGGGTGCCGCAGGGGCGTTGCAACGACGTCGCAGGCAGGCGCCGACAAGCGCGTCAAGCAGCCAGAGCGGCAAAGGCGTCGCGCGTGAGATTTTCCGGATCGCCGGTGGTGACGGCGACGTCGTCCTCGATGCGCACGCCACCGAAATGCCGGAACCGCGCCACGCGGTCGAAGTCGACATCGCGTGCCGCCGGCTTGTCCCGCAGTTCGTCGAGCAGCATGTCGATGAAGTAGATGCCGGGCTCGATGGTCGTCACCATTCCCGGCGCAAGCGTGCGGGTCAGCCGGAGATACGGATGGCCCTCGGGGCGGGGGATCTCGCCGCCGGTCTCGCTCCGCGCGAGCCCCGACACCTCGTGCACCTGGAGCCCGATGCCATGGCCGAGACCGTGCGGGAAGAACACCGCGGAGATGCCCTGCTCGACCGCGCTCTCGGCCGAGCAGCGGATGAAACCCTGCTCGCGGAGGATGGCGGCGAGAAGCCGGTGCGCCTCAAGGTGCAGCGCGGCATAGTCCTGCCCGGCACGCACCTTCAGGCAAAGGGCCTGCTGCACTGCGTCCACCGCGTCGATCAGCGCCTGGAACTCGGGGGCGTGCGAGCCCGCATGGCTGCGCGTGATGTCCGAGGCATAACCATGGAAGTCGGCGCCGGCGTCGATCAGGAAGCTGTCGCTGCGTGCGGGCGCGTTGCGATGCAGTTCGGTGTAGTGCAGCACCGCGCCGTGCTCGTTCAAGGCGATGATGTTGGCGTACGGCAGTTCGTTGTCGCTTTGCCCCGCCGCCGCGCAGTAGGCGATGTGAATCCCGAACTCCGACTCTCCACGCTCGAACGCCTGCCGCGCGGCAACGTGCGCGCGGGCGCCGATCTTGCTGGCGACGCGCATCATGGCGATCTCGTACGGCGTCTTGAACGCGCGGTGATAGTGCAGGTACTCGAGCACCGCTCGCGGATTGTTCGGCACGAAGTCGCCGATCGCCGAGTTGGCTTCGCCGATGATCGCGCAATGCCCGGATTGCGCCGGCAGCAACGCGCGCGCTGCTTCGGGGGTGCGCACGATGCTCACGTCAAAGTGCTCGACCCAGTAGCCGGCAGGCTGTTCGGGCACCACGTGCCAGTAATCGCGCGGCTGGAGATAGATCAATTGCGGCCGCGCGCCCGGCGCAAACACTATCCAGGACGAGGGAACGCGGGTCAGCGGCAGCCAGGCCTTGAAATGCGGGTTGACGCGAAAGGGATAGTGCAGATCGTCGAGGAACTGCGTGTGCGGCGTGCCGCTCGCGACCACGAGGCGCTCGAAGCCGCCGACTTCGAGCGCCCGCGCGCTGCGCGCCGCGATCTCCGCCAAATGCGATGCGTAGAGCGAAGGCAATTGATGTTCTGGCACCCGCTTTCCTTAGGCATCAATCGCCGACGAAGGCGATCAGACGCTCGTGGTCATCCGGATCGATGTCGATGATTCGAAAACCCACCCAGTAGTCCCCACCGCCATTGCTCGCTGCTTCGGTCCACATCTCGTGGATTCCGACCTCGACGGGGGTGCTGCCGAGGCCGTCGGGAATATGGAACTGCACCTGGTAGATCGTGTCCGGCTCCACGGACCGGTTGAGGATGAGCAGCACGCCGTCATCCGAGAGGTTGCCCACGACGCCGATCGTCTCCCCCGTCATGCAGTCGAGCACACCCACGCGATCATCTACCGGTTTACGGGTGGCACGTCGACGATCGTTCATGACGCGGTCACCGTTTTGGGCTGCGATCTCCGACCGAAGATCGTGCTGGTCTTGAGGCTGTCGACCAGGGACTCCCATTTTCGCTCGAGCAGGCTCTTGGGATTGGCTTCAACCACGCTGACGTTGCCGCGCACCAGTTCCCGTGCCAGCTGGTCCAGCGTGCGCTCTTCGGTGCGCGCTCCGCGCTGGTTCACGAAGAGGCAGTTGCCACTGACTGTCGAATACCACGCCAGTTTGCGGCGCACGGTCTCCCCCTGCTGGTTGATCTTGAATTCGAACCAGCTGCCGAACGGCAGCGTCAGCAGGTTGGCGCGCGCCCGCTTCTCGTCCTCGTTGAGCGGTGCGACCTGCGGCGCCTGGTATGCGGTCGCGGGACCGGAAATCTCGCCAGACGCCGTCGCCACCGGCGCGGGAGCCATCCGGGCCGGGTGAGAATCGCCACCCAGGCGCGAGCGCGACTTCAACTGCAACGTCAGCTCTGTTACAGACGCCGGATCTTCCGCTTCCTCGGTCTGCGGATCCTTGAACAGTCTCGCCGTCAGGCTCGCAATGTCACGGTCGTGGTATCCGATCTGCTTGAGGCCGCTTTCGACTTCGCCGCGCAACGCGATGGATTCAGGCGTGGTGGGCACCTGCTCCGTACCCGCGTTCTCCAGCATCTCGATCAGCCGATCAACGATCTTGACGCGCTTGCGATAGATCTCGCTGCCTTCGGTGTGGCGCAGGATGGTCAGCGCCAGCACATCGGCCCACGCCTGTTCGAGCAGGGTGCGCAGCAGCGCGGGCGGGCTGTGGCGCGACACCCGTTCATTGATCGCGGCGGTGGCGGCGGCACGCGCGGACTCGAGCTTTTCGCGGCCTTTCGCGGCTTCGACGTGTCGCCGTTCCGCCACTTCGGACTTGCGCACGAGGGTGCCGATCTGGCGCGACAGGTCGCCGGTCAGATCCTCGAACACGCGGATGTCACCCTCGAACTCCGTGCCCGCACGTTCGACGACCGTCGACATGCGCTCCATCAGGTCGCGATCCTGGGTTTCTTCGTCGAGCCAGTACAGGCTCGCTTCGGCAACGCTGTTGAGCAATTGCCGCGCGGGATGATCCTTGCGCGTGAAGAATCGCTTGTCGCGAAGCGCGATGCGAACCACCGGCACCTGCAGGCGCGTCAGCAACTGCTGCATGGGGGAATCCGCGCGCTGATCCTGCGCCAGCTGATCGAAGATCAGCCCCAGCAGGTCGATCGCATCGCTGTCCTCCGAGCTCAGCTGCGGAGCTGCGCCCTGCGGCGACAGCTGCCGCAGGTAGTTCATCACATCCCGCCGCAAGTGGTTGACCGTGCGCGCCACCGGCCTGCCGTCGATCACGATGGGCGCCATCGGCTTGACCTGCAGTTCACGCAATACGACGTCCAGATCGTCGTGCGTCGCCAGCGGCGCGTCCTTGTTCGCCGGGTCGGTCTTGGCCGACGCGGGCCGGCGCAAGGCCAGCAGGCTGCGCAGGTTCTCGAAGGTTTCTACGGTGTCTTCGGCGTTCGGGTCGTAGGGCGAGAGCTTTCTCGGAGCCCCCGGCCATCCTGTCTGCGGATTGCGGAACGCCGGTGGCAACTCAGGCGGAGGCACCAGCACCGGAGCGGGCTCGACCGGTGACTTCACCCCTTCGGCGTTCTCCGATTGCGCTGCCTCGGCGATCGCGGCGGCTTCAGCCGACTGGTGGGCGCCGTCGCTTTCGCGACGGCTGCCGGGCAGGTGGAATCCGACGTTCGGCAGAATGCGATGCTGGACCAGCACCTCGTTGAACAACTCGAACAGCGGCTCGGCCTCGCCGAAGAACACGCGATCGGCGACGCGATAAAGCTGGAAACGGTATTCCTGGTTGAGGTCGAGGCATTCGACCGCGTAACTCAGGCACTGGCAGAGTCGCGTGGGACCGAGCGGCAATTCCTCCGCTTCGAACGCCTGTCGACCCGCCATCACCCCGAAGCGTTGGCCGAGGAGGTACAGCAGCTGCGCGTATTTGAGTTCCGCGCGCGTTGCGATCTCCTGCAGGGTGAGCTTCTCCTCGAATATGTCCTCGTCGATGAGCGAGAGCACGGCCTTGGCCGACGACCGCTTGGCTGGCGCCGCCGCCCGGGGAGCACCGGGGTGGTCGATGCTCGCGAGCGCATGTTCGAGCTTGAGGAGGAAACGCGGAGCGGCGTCCGCGCGCGTCCGCCGCACTTCGCGCATGACTTCGAGGTGCTGCTGCTGCACGTTGTTGGAACGCGCCTGGTCAGCGAGCCGGAACAGGTGTTGCTCGAATTCGGTCAGTGCGCTCTGCAGATAGCGCTCGAACGTGCTGCTGGCGACCGCAAACAGCGCCTCGAGTGCCGCGCGCGGCCGCGGCGGCAGTCCGCTGTTGCGAAGGCTGAGGTCAACGGTGGATGCAGTGGTAGAGGGACCGAACCCGGGCACGCGCTCTCCCCGAGCGATCTGATGCGCCCGATTGTAAGTCGTCCTAGACCGCCCGCACCAGCGGCGACCGCGAACGCGCTATTCGACGTAGCGCAAAGTCGCGAGCAACGTCCGGCCCGGCTGCCCGAAACCCGCTGCCAGCTGGTAGTCGCGGTCCGTCAGGTTGTCGCCACGGACCTCGAGGCTCCAGCGCGCATTCAGGCGCCAGGCGATGCTCGCATGCAGGAGCGCATAGCCCGGAAGCGGACCGAATGGATCGCGGCGATCGCCGATGACTTCTCCCGCGACCGCGAGCGAGACACCTTTCCCGAAGTCGTAACCGACTTCGCCTGCCGCCTTGCGCCGCGGACGCCGCGGCAGATCGAGGCCCGTCGTGCCGTCGCGGGGGTCCTGCCACGTAGCGTCGAACCGGGTTCGCCAGGCTTGGCCGCGCCATTCGTAGGCGGCCTCGACTCCGTCGATTTCCGCCTTGCGGATATTGATGGCCGAGAAATTCGGGCCCTGGAACGCCACGAGGTCGTCTATGCGGGTGCGCCAGGCGTCGAGACGCAGCTCGTGACCGGACCCCGGGGTGAACACCACGCCGGTTTCCAGCGAACGCGAGGATTCCGGTTCGAGGTCGGGATTGCCCGCGAAGTCGCCGCCGAATCCGGGGAAATAGAGTTCACTGAAATTGGGAGCGCGAAAGCCCTGCCCCCAGGACGCGTAAACGCGTGCGCGTTCGCCGATCCGCCAGCCCCACGCCACTTGCGCCGTCGTGCGGCCGCCGAACTGGCTGTTGTCATCCCGGCGAACCGCCCCCTCCAGGCGCTGTGTGGAGAAATCACGCGCCCAGGTGGCGAAGAGCCCCACGTTGCGTCGCGAGCGGTCGTACGCGGCGCTGCTCGCGAAGGTGTCGAACGACTCGCCTTCCTCGCGTAGCCACTGCGCGCCGACGACGATCTCGCCCAGTCCCGGCGAATCGGCAGTCGCCTGCCAGTCGACGGCAGTGCGGCCCGAGCGGAAGAGCGTGAAGAAGGCCGGCGTCTCCAGTCGATCGAGGGCGTAGGACACGCTGCCCGCGTGACGCCACGCGTTGCGGAGCGGTCCCTCGATCGATGCGCCGCCGGAGAGGGTGCGCACCGCGCTGACCCCCTGGTCGAACTCGACGTCGCTGTCGGTCGCAAGGATCGTCGCACCGAGCTGCTGAGAGCCTGCGGAATGCCCGCCGCGCAGGGAAAGGTGCCGGTTTCGATAGCCGTCGGCATCGGGATCGAAACCGAAGGATCCGGGCAGTTGCGCGGAGATGCCGTCGATATCGATGAGTCCCGCAGTGACGCCGAAACGGGCATCTGCGCCGGCCGAGCCGAAAGCCGCGTGCGCCTCGGCATGCCCGAGCGAGCCGCCGCGCAGGGCGGCCGCGGTGCCGACGGGGTTGCGCGTGAAGATCTGGATCACGCCACCAATCGCATCCGAGCCCCACCACGCGGCCCGGGGCCCGCGCACGATCTCGATGCGCTCGACCTGGGCGAGCGGAAGATGCGCGAAATCGAAGCTGCCGAGATTGCTCGATGCAACCCGCACGCCGTCGATCAGTACGAGCACATGATTGGAGTTGGTGCCGCGCAGGAACAGCGACGTGCTCTGACCCGGACCACCGGACCGCGCCAGATCGACGCCGGCGCGGCTGCGCAGCAACTCGAGCAGGTCGCGCGCCTGGCTCGACTCGATGTCTTCGCGATCGATGACCGTCGCATGCGCGAGCGTGTCATCGGTGGTCTGTGCGCGCCGCGCGGCGGTGACGACGATCGTCGGTTGTTCGAACGCAGCGTCCTGCGGGAACTCCAACCCGTCGGGCTGTTGCGCGCCCACCCCCAGTGGACACGCGATCAGCACGGCCAGCAGCCGACGCCGGATCACGGCTGCGGGTCGCGCGCCGCGGCTGCCCGATGCATGGGTGTCCTTGGGATTCATGCTGGACGCACGGGTGTTCGACGGGTTCGCGAGTCCGGCCCGATGCCGAGGTGTCGATGACATGATCGTGTTTCTCCGGTTGACGCACACCCGCGAGGCACGGTGCGGTTCGGAGAATCGAGCGATCGTCGGCCAGGACGAATGCGGGGCAGGAAAACCACGCGGCCGAAGACCGCGCCGCCCGCCGCAACGCATCCGGAGATCGGCCGCGGGACGGCCAGATCGTTGCCAGGCCGGTCTCCGGGCTCATCGGCGATACGTGAATCCCTTGTCGGGACCGCGCACCACCCGCTTCGCCTTCCCGCGGAATCCTCCGCAGTGGCATCAGGTGCGTGGGCTGCGGTCCCCGGACCGTACCGACGCACCTCGAAGCGGTTCAACCGATTCACCGTTGCGGGGGCAGCGCCGGGTTTGCACCGGCTTCCCGTTTCACCCGCGCGCGGATGCGCGCGGACACCTGACATCGCCAAGTGTAGGGAGACCTGCTGCTCGCGGCAATGACGCGAGGGACTATTCGTTTTCGCGCCGGCCCCTGACGCTCGGCACACCGTCGTCGACGACGAGATCGAGCACGATCGGGCGGCAGCAGACGGCGCAATCCTCGATCAGCCGGGTATCGCCCGACGAGAGATCGAACGCGCTCTCGAAGCGCTCGCCACAGTAAGGGCAGTCGACGCGCAGGAATTCGATCACGCGGGGGACCGGACCAGCGTCGCGGCGATCCGCGCAGGGCGAGCCTTCGGCGCAGCGGCCAGGAACAGCTCCAGCACATCGTTCAGGAAGTTGCGTCCGTGCGCCGTCGGCGTGACGCGGGTCGGTGTCGTTTCGATCCAGCCACGCGAAACGGCGATGTCGAGCGCGGGCGAGAGCGCGGTGCGGTGAAGGCCGGTACGGGCCTCGAACTCCGAGAGCGCGAAGCCCTCGTTCAGCCGCAGCGCATTGAGCGCGTAGTCGAAGGGAATCTCGCGGGCCTCTAGCCTGTGCCTGCCGGCAACCCTTGCAACATTGCCGGTCGCGGCGAGATAGCTGCGCGGCGTCTTGCGCTTCCAGCGCCGCTCGATGCCCTGCGCCCCGGTTCGCTTGGCGTGCGCCCCGGCACCGATTCCGAGGTAATCGCCGTAACGCCAGTAGTTGAGATTGTGGGCGCATCGGCGCGCCTCGCGCGCGTACGCGGACACCTCGTACTGGGCCAGGCCTGCGCTTGCGAGCCGCTCCTGGCAGGCCAGCTGCATGTCCCAGGCGCGATCGTGATCGGGCAGGGTGGGGGGACGCGCCGCGAACACGGTGTTCGCCTCGATGGTCAGCTGATAGTGCGACAGATGCGCCGGCTCGTGCTCCAGCGCGCGCTCGAGGTCTTCTAGTGCACCACGAAGATCCTGCCCCGGCAGACCGAACATCAGGTCGATGTTGAAGTTGTCGAAGCCGGCCTGCCGCGCGGCCTGGATCGCGGCCGCGGCGGTCCGCGCATCGTGTATGCGACCAAGACGCAGCAAGGCGGCATCGTCGAACGACTGCACACCCACGCTCAGGCGGTTCACGCCCGCGCGAAGGTAGGCATCGAAGCGATCGTGCTCGACCGTACCCGGATTGGCTTCGAGCGTGATCTCCGCCTGCGGCGCCAGCGACAGGCGTTGGCGAACGCCCTCGAGGATGCGCAGGATCGCGCTGCCGTCCAGCAGGCTCGGCGTACCGCCGCCGAAGAAGATGCTCGCGAGGGTGCGCGATTCCGGGGCTTCCGCGAGGTCGGCGTCCAGATCCGCGAGCAACGCCCCGATGTAGTCGTCGACCGGAAGCTCGGTGGGCGCCGCGTGCGAATTGAAATCGCAGTACGGACACTTGCGTACGCACCAGGGAATGTGGACATACAACGCCAGCGGCAGCTCTGGCGCTCCGGTGCGGGCGGGTCCGCGATCGTCGGCCGGCCCGGGTGGGCGGCTGATCACGGCGCCTCGAGCACGGCTCGCTGCAGCAGGATCAGCTCGAACACTCCCTGCGAGGCGAGATCGAGCAGGCCATCGAGATCGGCGCGACGGAACGCGTGTCCCTCGGCGGTGCCCTGCAACTCGATGAACGCGCCGCCGTCGTTCATCACCACGTTGAGGTCGGTATCGCAGGCGCTGTCTTCGGCGTAGTCAAGGTCGAGCACGGGTTGTCCTCGCCAGAGCCCGACGGAGACCGCGGCGACCGCCCCATGGATCGGATCCTTGCGGATCGCTCCGCGCTTGTGCAGAGCGCGGCAGGCGTCGAACAGCGCGACGTATGCCCCCGTGATGGCGGCCGTGCGCGTGCCGCCATCGGCCTGCAGCACGTCGCAATCGAGGGTGATCGTCCGCTCTCCGAGCGCCGCGCGGTCGACGACCGCGCGCAGGCTGCGCCCGATCAGCCGCTGGATCTCGAGCGTCCGTCCGCCCTGCTTGCCGCGCGCCGCCTCGCGTTCGTTGCGTGTGTGCGTCGCGCGCGGCAGCATGCCGTACTCCGCGGTCACCCAGCCTTCGCCCTTGCCGCGCAGGAAAGCCGGCACGCGTTCCTCGATGCTGGCCGTGCAAAGAACCTGGGTGTCGCCGAAGCACACCAGCACCGAACCTTCCGCGTGACGGGTGAAGCCGCGTTGCAGGGTCACCGAGCGCATCTGCTGTGGGGTGCGGCCGCTCGGTCGGGACTGGGTGGTCATGGGTTGGCGGCGCGTGGCGCGACTTGGGAAAAATGGCCGCGCAGCTTACCATCGCGCTCCGCAGGCCCTGGCACTGACCGATGCTCCGCAGCATGACCGCTTTCGCCAGCGCCGAAATCGCGACCGCCGCCGGCAGCCTCGGCTGCGAACTGCGCTCGGTCAACCATCGCTATCTGGAGCTGCAGATCCGGCTCCCCGACGAGCTGCGGGCGTTCGAGCCGGCGCTGCGGGAGCGCATCGGCGCACGCATCGCGCGCGGCAAGGTCGACGCGGTCTTCAGGCTTCGGGCGGCGAGCGGGGTCGTGCCCGCGAT
>JBGTIG010000421.1:0-5759 GCA_041745755.1 Lysobacterales bacterium | reverse complement strand
TAGGAGCAGGTTGCGGGCGAATTTCTCTGTGTAGACCTGCCTGAAATCACGGCTGGTCAGGAGTTCCGGGAAGTGGAAGCACAGCACCGCGACGACGCCGAGCACGCCGAGCAGGGCGGAGCCCCAGGCCAGGGTCGAGCGGCGCCGCACGGCAGTCATGGGTCGTTGGTGCACCGAAATTTGGGGCTGAGGCTCGATGATCCGGACATATTGCGCACTTCTGTCGCGTTTGGACACGATGTTCGGGGATGCGCGCGATTCAAGGCAGGCCGGTCGTGCCCCGGTATGATGCGCGCCCTCGCGCCGCGCTTCGAATCCACCACATGGAAAATCAGCCGAAAGCCCGTCAGGGACTGACCTGCCGCAAATCTCGCCGGAATTTCCGCGGACGCGTCGCGCAGTGGGCCTTGACGCTCGCGCTGGCCGGCGTGCCACTGGTCGCGCAGGCCGCTTTTCCGCACAAGCCCGACTATGTGGACGGCGCCAGTTGGGCTTCGCTCCGGCACGCCGTCGCCGGCTCGATATCGCAACAGGCGAAGCTCACGGCAGGAGCCGGCGCCGGCGCCGAGGGCGAGGCGAATGATGGATTCGGGTTCTCGGTCGCGATGTCCGGCGATACGGCGATGGTCGGCGCTTGGCAGGACGATGTGGGCGGCACCGACGGTCGAGGATCGGCCTACATGTTCGTGCGCAGCGGTGGTGCGTGGACCCTGGAGGCGAAGTTGACCCCAATGGACGACGCACCTGTCGGCTCGTTCGGCGTTTCGATCGCGCTGTCAGGCAACACCGCCGTAGTGGGTGCCAGCTCGCATGCTGTCAACAGTCAAGTCAACCGCGGCTCAGCGTTCGTGTTTGTCCGTGAAGGCCAGTCGTGGACTCAGCAGGCCCGGCTGATCGCTAGCGACGGGGCGGCAGGCGACTTCTTTGGAAGCGCCGTGGCGATCACCGGGGATACCGTGTTGGTCGGATCGCCCCGGGTCGATGTCGGCGGCGATGCCGATCAAGGTGCGGCATACGTGTTCGAACGCTCCGGAGCCAGCTGGAGCCAGCAGACCAAGCTGATCGCTGCGGATGGCGCGCCCTCCGACTTCTTCGGGGATGCAGTCGCGCTGTCCGGAGACATGGCTCTGGTCGGAGCGTGGCACGACGACATCGCGGGCAATACGGATCAGGGTTCCGTTTACGAATTCGTGCGCATCGCCAGCAACTGGTCGGAAGGCGCAAAGCTGACTGCCAGCGATGGCGCCAGCGGAGACGTATTCGGGCGTTCCGTGGCCTTTTCCGGCAGCACAACGATCATCGGCGCCTTTGCGAGTGACGTCGACAATCGACCGAATCAGGGTGCGGCATACGTCTTCGTCCTCGACTCGGGCAACTGGAGCGAACAGGCGAAACTCACAGTCGACGACGGCGCAGCGGAAGATCGCTTCGGCATAGCGGTTTCCTTGTCCGGCGAAACTGCGGTCATTGGGGCGGATCTTGCGGAAGCTGGCGCGGGCGCGAACCAGGGCGCGGCCTACGTGTTCACGCGCACCGGCACCACGTGGACACGTCAGGCCCGATTGAGTTCGAGCCAGGGCGCAGCGAACGACCGGTTCGGTTACGCAGTGGCCGTGGCTGGCCCTTACGCGATTTTCGGGAGCCCGTCAGACGACTTCGGCATCAACAACGACCAGGGCTCGGCATCCGTGTTCGAGCGCAACGGCTCGGACTGGACCGGCGAAGTGAAGTTGGACACGGGCGATGGCGCCGCCGAGGATCAGTTCGGGTTTGCAGTCGCGCTGTGGGAAGACACGGCGCTCATCGGCGCCGCCTACGAGAATCCTGGTGGCGTCCACGACCAGGGCGCAGCCTATGTGTTCGTGCGCAACGGCCCATCGTGGACGCTGCAGACCACGCTCATAGCGGCGGATGGGTCGTTGGGGGATGAGTTCGGCAGTTCGGTCGCGATTGCCGGCGACACTGCCGTCGTGGCCTCACGCGAATCCGCGTACGTGTTCGCGCGGACGGGGCAGAACTGGACCCAGCAGGCGAAACTGGCGGCAGCTGACGGAATGGCAGGCGACGGATTCGGAAGTTCCGTGAGCATTTCTGGGGGCACCGCGATCGTCGGTTCGTTCCGCAGCGCCATCGGCAGCAATCAGGGTCAAGGGGCCGCATACGTTTTTGTGCTCAAAGGCTCGAACTGGTTGCAGCAATCGAAGCTGGTCGCCGACGATGGCTCGAGATTCGACGAGTTCGGCACTTCGGTGGCAGTTTCCGGCGAGGTGGTGATCGTCGGAGCGCCCTACGACGATTTCGACATCATCACCGAGCAAGGCTCCGCCTACGTCTTCGAGCGCGTGGGAACGGCGTGGACGCAGCGATCGAAACTGGTGGCCCAGGACGGGTGGTTTTTCGATCTGTTCGGGCAGGCTGTCGCGCTTTCCGGCGACACCGCGCTCATCGGCGCGCCTTTCGACACGCGCGGATCGGCCTATGTGTTCGTTCGCATCGGCGCGAACTGGTTGCAGCAGGACAAGCTGTTTCTGCCGGACGGCGTTTCGGGCGACGAGTTCGGTCGCTCAGTTGCACTCTCAGGCGACGCAGCGGTCGTGGGCGCTCCCAAGCATGATGTGGGAAGCAACGACGACCAGGGTTCAGCGCATGTCTTCCGCCGTACCGGCACCAGCTGGGCGCTGCAGGACACGCTGACGGCCAGTGATGGCGCCAGACTCGATAATTTCGGCTATTCCGTGGCGATCTTCGGTGGCACGTCGCTGGTGGGAGCGCCCCTGGACAATGGGGACCCGCCATTCGGCAATCTGCTGGAAGGCGCCGCCTACGTCTTCGGCGACGCGCTGGACGGCGTGATCTTCGCGAACAGTTTCGAATAGAACGGCGCGCCCTCGGGGCAGCCCCTTTGATGGACGCTCCCGATGTGCGCTTGGGCATGACGTGCGGGCTGGATTCCGTTTAGAGTGCGGAACAGGCGTCGCCAGCGACGGCGCCGCTTCCCGGACGCGCGGCGCGCTGGGTTTGAAGCGTGGCGACGGAGGGTTCGTGCAACCGACCGATATCCGCAATCCGGACTATTTCCACAAGGTGGTGGATTGCCAGTGGGCTTGCCCCGCGCACACTCCCGTGCCCGAGTACATCCGGCTGATCGCGCAGGGCCGCTACGCCGACGCCTACATGGTCAACTGGAGTTCGAACGTGTTTCCGGGGATTCTCGGACGCACCTGCGACCGTCCCTGCGAGCCCGCGTGCCGGCGCGGGCGCGTCGAGGAGAACAATGGCGTCAAGCCCGAGCCGGTGGCGATCTGCCGTCTCAAGCGCGTGGCTGCCGATCACAAGGGCGACGTGCGTGCACGCATGCCTCGCCGCGCCGCGCAGTCGAACGGTAGGCGCATCGCTTGCGTCGGCGCGGGTCCGGCATCGCTCACCGTCGCACGCGATCTGGCGCCGCTCGGATACGAAATCACGATTTTCGAGGCCGACCCCAAGGCGGGCGGTTTCATGCGCACGCAGGTGCCGCGCTTCCGCCTGCCCGAGGAGGTGATCGACGAGGAGACGGGCTACATCCTCGACCTCGGCGTGAACTTCGTCGGCGGCCGGTGCATCGACTCCATGCGCGACCTGCTGGCCGAACAGTACGACGCAGTGTTCGTCGGCAGCGGCGCGCCGCGGGGACGCGATCTCGATCTGCCGGGTCGCGCGGAGTGCGCAGCGCAGATCCACGTGGGCCTCGACTGGCTCGCTTCGGTGTATTTCGGCCACATCACCGCGGTCGGCAAGCGGGTGCTGGTGCTCGGTGGCGGCAACACGGCGATGGACTGCTGCCGCAGCGCGCGGCGCATGGGCGGCAGCGACGTCAAGGTGATCGTGCGCTCGGGTTTCGACGAGATGAAGGCCAGCCCGTGGGAAAAAGAGGACACGATGCACGAAGGCATCCCGATCCTCGACTATCGGGTGCCGAAGGCGTTCGTGCACGCCAGCGGTCGGCTGACGGGCATGACCTTCGAACGCGTGCGCGCCGAGTTCGACGAACGCGGCCGCCGCAAGCTCCTGCCGACCGGCGAGCCGGACGAGTTCATTGCCTGCGACGAAGTGTTGATCGCGGTGGGGCAGGAAAACGCCTTTCCATGGATCGAGCCGGACTGCGGCATCGCGTTCGACGAGTGGCACATGCCGGTGGTCGACAAGATCACGCACCAGTCCTCGCTGCCGAACGTATTGTTCGGCGGCGACGCCGCATTCGGCCCGAAGAACATCATCTGGGCGGTGGCACACGGTCACGAGGCCGCCGTTTCGATCGACAAGCTGCTCTCGGGCGAAGACACGCGCGAGCGGCCGCTGCCCGCCGTCGAGATGCTCGCGCAGAAGATGGGCATCCACGAGTGGAGCTACGACAACGGCATCTCCGACGACGAGCGCTACGTGGTGCCCTGGTCGGAGGCGGCGAAGAAGCTCGACAGCATCAAGGTCGAGGTCGAGCTCGGCTTCGATCTCGCGACCGCGCTCAAGGAAACGCAACGGTGCCTCAACTGCGACGTGCAGACGGTCTTCATGAAGGAAAAGTGCATCGAGTGCGACGCGTGCGTCGACATCTGCCCGATGGATTGCATCACCTTCACCGCGAACGGCGAGGAAGCGGAGCTGCGTACGCGGCTGACGGCACCTGCGCTCAACGTCGAGCAAGACCTGTACATCTCGGAGCCTCTCAAGACTTCGCGGGTCATGGTCAAGGACGAGGACGTGTGCCTGCACTGCTCGCTCTGTGCCGAACGCTGCCCGACCGGCGCCTGGGACATGCAGAAGTTCCTGCTCGACACCACCAAGGCCGGCCCGGCCTGCCGCTCCGCACCTGCACCCGCACCCGCGGTGCTGGCATGAACCTCGTAGCCATTGTTCGCCATCTGCAAAGCCCCTCCCCGCTCGGGGGAGGGATGGGGGAGAGGGTTCGACAAGACCTCGTGGTTGAATCTGCAACATTGAACTTGACCGCCCGGCGAGAACCGGACCCTCTCCCCAACCCCTCCCCCGGAGGGGGAGGGGCTATGAGCGGGGTACGCGTATGAAAGCGCTGGCCGCAGTCAACGACTTCGTGGTCAAGTTCGCCAACGTCAATGGCTCGGGCTCGGCGTCCGCCAACGAGCTGTTCGCGAAGGCCATCCTGCGCATGGGCGTGCCGGTCAGCCCGCGCAATATCTTCCCGTCCAACATCCAGGGTCTGCCCACCTGGTACGAAGTGCGCGTCAGCGCAGCCGGCTGGCTCGGACGGCGCGGCGGCGTCGACCTCATGGTGGCCATGAACCCGCAGACCTGGGACGCGGACCTTGCCGAGATCGAGACCGGCGGCTATCTCTTCCACGACAACTCGAAGCCCCTGTCCAGGTCGAAGTTCCGCGATGACATCCACGTTATCGGCGTGCCGCTGACACAGCTCTGCAACCAGGCGTGGAGCGACCCGCGCCAGCGCCAGCTCTTCAAGAACATCATGTACGTCGGCGCGCTGGCGGCGCTGCTCGACATCGACGTGGTCGTGAACGAGACGCTGATCGGCGAGCAGTACAAGGGCAAGGAGAAGCTGCTCGAACCGAACCTCAAGGCCCTGCACATCGGTTGCGACTACGCGGGCGAACATTTCGGGGACGCGATCGGACTGCGCATCGAACGCGCGGACAACGTCGGCGAGCGGATCTTCGTCGACGGCAACACTGCCGCCGCGCTCGGCTGCGTGTACGGCGGCGCCACAGTATGCGCCTGGTATCCGATCA
>JBGTIG010000420.1:0-6912 GCA_041745755.1 Lysobacterales bacterium | reverse complement strand
GGCGCCTTCTGGACGAAGTGGGCGCGCTGCCCCGCATCGGTACGACGCCCCATGGACGCGAGATTCTGCTCACGCGGCTGGACGGGGATTCCGCGGTGCTCGCCGAGGTCGCGCGACTGCGCGAGTTGACGTTTCGGGTGGTGGGCGAAGGCAGTGGCCGCGCTGTCGACACCGACGCCTTCGACACCTGGTACGACCACATCCTGCTCTGGGATCCGGCCGACAGGGAAATCGTCGGCGCGTACCGCGTGGTGACGGGCGCGCACGCGCTGTCGCGCGGCGGCGTGTGCGGTCTCTACACCAACACGCTGTTCGAGTTCGACCCACGGCTGCTGCCGCTGCTCGAGCGCAGCGTGGAGCTCGGTCGCAGTTTCGTGCAGCCACGCTACTGGGGTTCGCGCAGCCTCGATGAACTCTGGTGCGGCATCGGCGCCTACCTCCGACAACACGCCGACGTGCGCTATCTGTTCGGCCCCGTGTCGATCAGCGCCTCGTTGCCGATGGCTGCGCGTTCCCAGGTCGTCGGCTACTACAAACACTTTCACGGCGAGCCCCAGAGCGGAGAGTGGGTTCGAGCGCGCCAGCCATTCGCGGCCGCGTCGGCAGAGACATTCCAGGATCTCGATGCAGACGCCGCCTACAGCGTGCTGCGCGGCAATCTCGCGGCGCTGGGCGCGCGCCTGCCGATGCTCTACAGGCAGTACACGGAACTCTGCGAACCGGGTGGCGTCCGCTTTCTGGGTTTCAACGTCGATCGCGAATTCGCCGACGCCGTCGACGGACTGGTGCTCGTCGACCTGGCGCGCATGCTGCCGCGAAAGCGGCGACTCTATCTCGAGGTGCGTCCGCCCCGTGGCGGGGCCCACGGTTCACGCGCGCAGGCGCTGGCGCAAGCCTCATGAACCCCGCACCGCCGACGCTGCCGACCAGGCTCCGGGTAAGGGCGCTCTTCATCTCCGACCTCCACCTCGGTTCGCGGCATTGCCAGGCTGCGGCCCTGGTCGACTTCCTGCAGCGTGTGCAGTGCGATCGCCTGTATCTGGTCGGTGACATCATCGACCTCTGGTGGATGTCCAGGCGCCGCGCGGCGTTCTGCGCCCAACAGAAGGAAGTGTTCGAGATCATCCGCGACATGGCGCGCGCCGGCACGTCGATCGTCTATGTGCCGGGTAATCACGATCGCCCGTTGCGCGAGCTGTGCGGACTGTCGCTGCCACGCGTTCGCGTGCGTCGTCGCGCCATCCATCGCATGCTCGACGGCCGCCGCCTGCTGGTGACGCACGGCGACGAATTCGACGTGGAAGTACGCATCGGGCGCGTCGCGCACTGGCTGGGGGACCATCTCTACACCGGTATTCTTTCCGGCAACCGCATCCTCAACCGCCTGCGCCGTGCCCTGGGGATGCGCTACTTCTCGCTGGCCGACATGCTGAAGCGGCGCAGCGGCGCGGCCGAGCGCTACATCGCGAGATTCGTGGACGCGTGCGTCGCGGATGCAAAAAGGCGCGGCGTCGACGGCATCGTCTGCGGTCACATCCACCGGCCCGATCTGATCGAGCGCGATGGCATCGTCTATGCCAATGACGGTGACTGGGTGGAAAGCCTCAGCGCGCTAGGGGAAATGCGCGACGGCAGCCTCATGCTGCTGCGTTGGCGGAGTGCGGAGGATGCACCGGTCGCCGAACCACTGACGGCAGGACCCGCGGCGGCGTTGCCGCTTGCCGCGTGAGCGGCTGCGGGTCAGCCGAGCACGTGGGTCGACCAGCCGAGCAAGCTCGGCTGCTACGGGGGTGCGGAACCCCGTCAATTTCGACGGGGGTGCGGAACCCCGTCAATTTCGTAGGTGCCGAGCTCGCTCGGCACGCCGTCGGCTCGACACGTGGGTTTTCGTGGGCCGTTCTGAAGCGATCTTGAATGCCCCGATGCCGGCGCGGCCCTGGACTGCCCTGGGTTCATCCTCGGTCGCGAGAATGGGCTGGCCCGCGTGTCCACGTGGCGCGTCATCCATTCGGGGAGTTCACGCATGAATCGCAAGACAAGGGTCGCCTTCGCGGTCGGAGCCTGCCTGGCCATTGCCGGCACCAGCGTTCTCGCGCAGGACAACACGGCGACGGTGCTGCAGGGAGGCGTGGCGCGCTGGTCCGGTGGTGATGCGAAGGAATGCGGCATCTTCGGACGGCGTTACGCGGCGATCGACGGTGTGTGCTTCTTCCCCGTCGACATGAAAGCCAAGACCGGCGTGCACGAGATTGCAATGTGGAGTGCGGGCGGTGCCCGCACGCTCGGCACGTTGACGGTGAACGAGCGCGAGTGCACGGAAACCGAAATCACCCTGGACGACGACACCTTCGTCGAGGTCAGCGAGGAAAACAGGACCCGCGGGGCAGAGGAGCGCGGGCGCATCGTCAAGGCCGTGGCTGGCGCGGATGGCGAGCCGGGATTCGCGCTGCCGCTCGGACCGCCCGCGGAAGGCGTCGCGACCAAGGACCGCAGTGATTTCTGCGAGCTCAGGGTCTACAACGGCGGCGAAGCGAAGAGCCGCCATACCGGGCTTGACTACCCCTTGTCGGCGGGCACCAAAGTGGTCGCCGGCGCCGATGGCACGGTGACGCTCGCCGAAGAGCAGTTCTACACCGGCAACACCGTGGTGGTGGATCACGGCGGCGGCCTGGTGACGATGGTGTTCCACCTGTCCGATCTTGCCGTCGAGGAGGGCGCGGCGGTCAAGCGCGGCGACAAACTCGGCTCCGTCGGCAGTACGGGCCGTTCCACCGGTCCGCATCTGCATTACGGCGCGCGCTACCAGAACCAGCGCATCGACGTGGGCGCCCTGATCGGTGACCCCGCGAAATTGCCCGGCGTCGGCGAAGCGATGGTGCCGCCACCGGCGGATACGAAAGCGGTCAGGACCGACAGCGCCATGCCGAGCAGGGAAGATCAGGCGGGCGAAGACGCGGAGCCCTCTGATAATGCAGCGGAAGCGGGTGACGCAGCGGCCGAGGAGGCGCAGTCGGCCAACCAGACCGGCGACGCCGTCGAAGCCGACGCGGCACGCATGAAGGAGGAAGAGGTCAACGAGGACGCAGAGGCCGAGGCTGACGCCGACGAGGCCGCGAAGTTCCAGTAACCGCCGGACGCAGGATCCGCCTCAGGCGGCGACGGAAAGGGCTTCGCTCGAACGCTCGAACCATTCCTCGACCAGCGCGCGTTGCGCGTGCGCACACGTCGCGGTTTGCATCGCGAGTCTGAGTGCACGCAGATCGCCGCGAGCGGCGCAGTACCAGCCGATGTGCTTGCGCGCGATGCGCACGCCGTGCCCGGGTCCGTAGAACCCGTACAGTGCATCGAGATGTCCGAGCAGCAGTGCGCGAACGGCGGGGGGGCCGGGCTCCGGCAGGCGGGTACCGTCGATGAGGTATTGCGCAATCGCGCGGAACACCCACGGGCGCCCCTGCGCGGCGCGGCCCAGCATCAGCGCATCGGCGCCGGTACGCTGCAGCACATCGCGCGCCCGTTCGGGCGAGGCGACATCACCATTCGCGATCACCGGAATGCGCACGGCCTGCTTGATCGCCGCGATCGTCTCGTACTCCGCGTCGCCCTCGAAGCGATCCGCGCGCGTCCGCCCGTGCACCGCGAGCGCAGCAACGCCGCACGCTTCCGCGATCCGCGCGACTTCAACCCCATTGCGGCTTTCGCGATCCCATCCGGTGCGGATCTTGAGCGTCACCGGTACCGTGACCGCCGCCACGACGGCTGCGAGGATGCGTGCCACCAGCGGTTCGTCGCGCAGCAGGGCCGAACCCGCGTCGATGCGACAGACCTTCTTGGCCGGGCAACCCATGTTGATGTCGATGATTTCGGCGCCTTCGTCGACGTTGAACCGCGCCGCATCGGCGAGCATTGCCGGATCGTAGCCGGCGATCTGCACGGCGATGGGCGCCGGCTCGCCCTCATGATCGCGCCGAAGCCGCGACTTGCGCGTATGCCGCAACGCCGGATCGGCGTGTGTCATCTCCGACACGCAAAGTCCCGCCCCGTGCTGCTTGCACAGCATGCGGAACGGTTTGTCGGTGACACCCGCCATCGGCGCGAGCACCAGCGGGGGTTCGATCCTGTAGGGCCCGATTTGCATCCCTCATTGTAGCGATGCAAGTAGCGTCCCTCACCCGCCTTCGGGACCTCGCGCAGCCCCCGCCCACCGCGCGGTCTATGGGTCGCCCGCGAACGGGTGGGGCGCGAGCCGCACGCCGTCACAACCGTTGTTACAGGGGGAAGGGAACGCGGTGATGTGCGGCCGGCAGCCAATGCCTGCTACCCGCATGCGGGAAGAGGCTGCCGATCGCCACGGGTGGACCGAGAGTGCCCGATGTCAGGGAAAGCGGGCGCGGATCGAGGCGGGAGTGGGCATCGCGGGCGCCGTGCCGATGGTTTCGGTCGACAGCGCAGCCGCGCGATTCGCAAGCGTGACCAGCGAACGGAATGGCGCCTGCGGCGCGATGGCGAGGGCGGCTGCGAGGGCGCCGTTGAAGGCGTCGCCAGCACCGGTGGTATCGAGGACATCGACGCGTTCTGCCGCGAGACGGTAATAGCGCTCGGTGTCGTTGGCCGAAAGCGGCGCGCCTTCCGCGTGGGACACGAAGCAGCCGTGTTCGCCAAGCGTCGCCACGACGGTAGCGACCCCGAGCGTGCGGCAGAGCCTGTCGAGGGTCGCGTCGTCGAGCGACGACAGCGTCGAGGCTTCGACATCGACCGAACTCCCCGGGGGCGCCGGATCGCCAGCGCCCTCGCGGCACACGCCCAACAGCAACGCCAGCTCGGTCTCGTTCGGCGTGACCAGATCGCATTCACGCAGCACGTCAGCGCAAAACGAAACGGACACGGGCGCCGGATTGAGCACGCGCAACAGGCCGTGTTCGCGCGCGAGGTCAAGCGCAGCGCGTACCGCGTCCATCCCCGTCTCGAGTTGCGTGAGCAGCACCGACCGGCCGACGCACGCGTCGCTATTGGCGCGCAGGAACTCGGCGCTGAGGAACTCGTTGGCAGCGAGGTTGACGACGATGCGGTTGTCGCCGCGGGCGTCCACCAGGATGCTGGACGATGCGGTGGCATGGGCGTCACAGGTCTGCCAGCGGCAGCCGACGCCTTCGGCTTCCGCGAACCTGCGCGCAGTGCCCGCGAGCGCGTCGTCGCCCAACGCCCCGATGAACAGGGTCGGCGCTCCGAGGCGGTGCGATGCGATCGCCTGGTTGAACCCCTTGCCGCCCGGACCGGTGTTGAATCCGGTGGCCCGCACGGTCTCTCCGGTGGCCGGAAATCGCTCGCAGAACCAGGCGTGATCCTGCACGTAGCTCCCCACCACCACCACGCCCGCCGGCATCAGGGCCTCAGCCGCCCAACTGGATCAACACGCCCGCGATGGTCGCGGTCATGAAGGTCGCGATGGAGCCGCCGAGTACCGCGCGCATGCCGAATCGAGCGAGATCGCCCCGACGCTCGGGCGCGAGTCCGCCAATGCCGCCGATCTGGATCGCGATGGAGGAAAAGTTGGCGAAGCCGCAAAGCGCGTACGTCGCCACCAGTCGCGCCCGATCGCTCAGCACCACGTCCGCCTCGGTGCCGTTGATGATTTCGGCGAGATGCGCATACGCGACGAATTCGTTCAGCACGATCTTCTCGCCGATGAGTCCGCCCACCACGGTGGCCTCGTTCCACGGCGTACCGATCACCCAGGCGATCGGTGCCAGCACGTAGCCGAGAAGGGTGGACATGCTGGTGGGTTTGCCGAGTACCCCTGCGACGCCGGTGACTTCACCGAGCCACGTCAGGGGATAGTCAATGAGTGCAATCAGCGCGATGAAGGCGAGCAGCATCGCGCCGACATTGAGCGCGAGCCTGAGCCCGTCGCCCGCGCCGCCCGCAGCCGCGTCGATGACATTGGCGGTGGTGCGCTCGACGTCCATCCTGACCGTACCCCGGGTGAGCGGCTCGCCGACTTCCGGCACCAGGATCTTCGCGATGACCAGCGTCGCGGGCGCGGCCATGATCGATGCCGCGAGCAGGTGCTTCGCGTAGAACAACTGCTGCACGGGATCCGTGCCGCCGAGCATGATCACGTAGGCAGCCAGCACGCCTCCGGCGATGTGCGCCATGCCGCCGATCATGATGGTCATGAGTTCGGAAGGCGTCATGCGGCCGATGTACGGCTTGATCGTGAGGGGCGCCTCGGTCTGTCCGATGAACACGCTCGCGCAGACGCTGGTGGTCTCGGCACCCGACACCCGCATCACCCGGGTGATGGCCCAGGCCATCCCGCGCACGACCCATTGCATCACCCCGAGGTGATACAGCACGCCCATGATCGCCGCGAAGAAGATGATCGTCGGCAGGACCTGGAACGCAAAGATGAAGCCCATCTTCGGAATGTCGACCAGCGATCCGAACACAAAACTGGAACCGGCGCCGACGAAACTCAGCACCTTGACGAAGACCTTGCCGATCCAGGCGAAGACCTCGCGCCCGCCGGGCACGAGCAGGACGAGCGAGGCGAAGGCAATCTGCAGCGCGACGCCCGTCGCGACCAGCCGCCAGTCGATCGCGCGCTTGTTGTTGGAGAAGACGAAGGCGATTCCGATGAGGACCGCGAGTCCGAACAGGCCGAACAGGATCGAATAGATCATCGGGGCTCCGTTCGAATTTTCCGACGCGGCCGGGCGAGCCTGGTCGCCGCACCGGCCCGGTGCCGGGAGTGGGCAGGCTAGTGAACCGCCGCGGTGCCCGCAAGGCGCCGTGCGTCATCCTGAGGAAGGTGGGCCGAAACGCTCGCAATGTTCGCCATGGTCCCATGTGGTCGCCGGCGGCTCGTTGTCCAGCGCTGCGACCGCCGGCTTGCGGCTGGCGAGAACCGCAGCG
>JBGTIG010000419.1:0-5769 GCA_041745755.1 Lysobacterales bacterium | reverse complement strand
AGCGAGATGAGCTTGCCGAGGATCGCCGTGAAACCCCAGAGCAGCACGCAGAAGTGCACCTGCAGCTGCGCCTTGAGCGTGGGGGTCATCGGCATCGCCGCATTATGACGGCACGCTCCGTTGCGCCGGAAAGGCTTCCGGCGATGCCGGAGCCTCCACCGGTTGGAGTCACATCTGCCGCCGATTCCCGGAGAGACTTCTGCACGCTCGCACATGCCGGCTTGTTTCCGGCAACGGGGGCGTGTTCGCGTGTCCGGAGTCGGCCCGCGCTGCCGGCTGAAAGGCAGCGAGCGGCCCGGAATTCCCAATCCGGAAGTCGCGCGGCGTGCCTTTCCCCTCGCCCCGCAACGCGGGGGTGAGTACGTGCGGCTGCGAGCCGCGGGCTCGCGCACGTACGAACGCCCGAGCGAGGCTCGGGCCGGGGCACGGAGTGGGGTGGCGCGCAGCGACGGGTGAGGGGCTTGCTGGAGTCGTCGCGAATCGGTTTTTGCGTCATCGCAATTTGGCGACCCGCGGAAACAGTCGCTTTTCGCTTCGCGCCGTTCATGGTTCGACGGGCTCACCACGAACGGGATGAAAAATTCGCCCAAGCGTGTACGAGGCAGTCGCGCGGGGCGTCTTTCCCCTCGCCCCGTGGAACGGGGGTGAGTACGTGCTGCTGCGAGCCGCGGGCTCGCGCACGTACGAACGCCTGAGCGAGGCTCGGGCCGGGGCACGGAGTGGGGTGGCGCGCAGCGCCGGGTGAGGGGCTTGCTGGAATCGACGCGTATCTTTTTTGCGTCATCGCAGTATGGCGACCGCGGAATCAAACGGATTTCGCTTCGCGCCGTTCATAGTTCGACGAGCTCACCACGAACGGTATGAAAACTCCCCGCAGGCGTGGACGTGCGCATCGTGCCGTTCATGGTTCGACAGGCTCACCACGAACGGTGTGAAAAATTCGCCCAAGCGTGGATGCGGGAGTCGCGCGGCGCATTCCCACCACGAACGGTGTGAAAGATTCGCCCAAGCCTGGACCCGGCCCCGGCGAATCCGTCGCTTGCGCGATCGACTCGCGGCCATGCATCACTGCATCGCGGAACCCCCGGGAGCGTTCAGAAGTTCCTCAGCGAATCGGTTCGCCGAGCATCTGCTGACGCACGAAGCGCACGGGCGGGGCGCCGTGCGACAGCACCGCGTCGTGATAGCGCTTCGCGTCGAACGCGGCGCCTTCCCTGGCGACGACCGCGCGTCGCAGGTCGAAGTGCTCCTGCGCACCGACGAAATACGTCGGCAACTGCGCCGAAGTCAGGCGCATGCGGTCCCACTTCTGCGCAGCCTCGCGTTCCTGCTGGAAGGTTCCGCGCACCATGAGGTCCATCGCCTGCTCGCGGCTCCAGCCATCGACATGCGCGCCCTGGTCGAGGATCGAGTTGGCGATCGCGCGCGCGTAGAACTTGAGCTGCATGAGGCGGAACAGCGGATCGGAATCGAGATAACCCGCGTCCGCCATCACGCGCTCGGTGTAGACCGCCCAGCCTTCGGCGAATAGACCGGAGCGCAGCACGCCACGCACGATCGAGGGATGCTTTACCGAATGCGCGCCCTCGAGATAGTGGCCGGGCATCGCTTCGTGGATGGTCAGCACGTGCAGCATGCGCCGGTTGTATTCGCGCAAGAAGGAATCCACCTTGGTGGCGTCCCAGTCATCGGGGATCGGCGAGATCGCGTAGTAGGTGTCGAGTCCCTTGTCGAGAGGACCCGGCGAATCCGCGTACGCGACCGCGATCCCGCGCTGGAACTCCGGCATCAGGATGATCTTCACCGGCGCGTCCGGCACCGTCACCAGGTCCTTCTCGCGCACGAACGCGGTGGCCTGCGCCAGCGTGCCGCGCGTGAACTCGACTACTTCGTCGCGCGGCGGCTGGTCGGTGTACGCGAACTCGAGCGCCGCCTCGATCGCCGCCTGCTGCTCGGCCGTGGAAGGCGTCGCGGGCAGCGCCGGGGCGTTGGGTTTGCCTTCGAGTACCTGTCGGGAGACCGCGTACATCTCGCTGCGCACGCGCTCGAGCTCGGACTCCGCGCGCTGCTTGATTTCCGCGCGCGAAAGCGAGGACATCAGCGCGAACTGGAGTTTCCGGTCGTACAGCTCGGCGCCGAGGCGGAAGTCGCCGCGCGCGCCGGGAACAAGCGTGTCATCGAGCCATCGCTGGTGTTCGGCGACCGCAAGCCTGAGCTCCGGGATCGCGGCGTCGAACGCCGCGCGCTCGTCGCCGGAAAGCTGCGCCGCGTTGGGTATCAGGAACTGGTCGATGAGGCTCAGCACGCCGGCGTTCTGCTTCGCGACGGTTTCGGCGTGCAGCTTCGGCACGCGCGCGATGTCCAGGTTTTCGCGCATCTGCGCGAAGAGCGTGGGAATCTTCCGCATGCGTGCGGTCGCCGCATTCAGTCGCTGCGGCAGTGGCGCGTATTCGCGCGCCATGAGGTTGTAGATCGAACCGCCCGCGAGCTGGCTGTACAGCTGCGGGTCCCAGCTCCACGCGCGCAGGGTTTCGATCGACCAGATCTCGGATTCGAGCTGGTTGCGCACGATCAACGCGTCGATCTGCTCATCGCGCGACAACCGCGAGCTGTCGATCGCGTCGAGTTTCCCGAGCAGGTCGCGAGCCACCGAAACCATGCGCGCCCGACCGTCGGCGCTTAGATCATCGAGTTCCGCATCGAAGCGGTGATCGCCGAGCTGGGTGGCCGCCACGGGACTGAGCGCAAGCCAGCGGTCCAGGAACTCTGACGAGAATGCCGAGAACTTCGCGCCTTCGGTCTCCGCCGTCGCATCGATATCCTTTTCCATCGTCTGGATGCATCCGCCGGAAAACGCGAGGGCGAGAGTCATGGCCACAATGGCTGCAAGGCGCAGTTTCGACATGTCGGGTCTCGCGGCAGTGGCTGGAAGTTCAGGGTAGAACGCTGTCGCGCCGCGCGGAAGTCATTTCTTCCCGGCGCGATCCGGCGACGCTTGCGCAGCCCTGGCGAGACGCGTCGGCACGGGAACGTTGCAGACGTCGATATGACCCGCGGGACGCAGGTACCAGTCGTCCCGCCGGTTGCGGCGGGATTCGACCAATCGTTGCCAGGTCGGTGTGTCCGTGCGCATCACTTCTAGCGGTGTGCGGGCCCGTTCCGGCACCTGGCTCATCAGTCGGATCGAGCGGATGGGCACCCGCTGCGCGGAGTTCTCGAAGAAGCCCAGCGGACCGGTGCCGCGCGGGATGACGGACAACTGCTCCATTCCCGAGACGACGCGACCCACCAGCGTGATATTGCGGTCGAGGTGTCGCGGCGACTGGCCGATCACCACGTAGAGTTCTCCACCATCGCTCGAATCCGCCTCGTTCGCCCGACCCGCGCCGACGCTGCCGTAGCAGTGCGTGAGCCAGGTCCTGCCTTCCTTCGCATCGCTTGCGGCAGCGAAGCCCTGCGCAAAACCCACCGTCGGCGCCCAGCCGTCCGGATCCGGCAGCTCGCGCAGTTCGATGCCCCGGCTGTCGCGCGCAAATTCCGCCGGCAGTCGCGCCCCCGGCTTGCCGCGCGACTTCTCCTTCGGCGTGCCGGCCTCGGGATCCCCCCATTGCACGACGTAGTTGTCCTGCGAACGCAGGATCGCCAGCCCATCCCAGTACTTTGCGCGCGCGAGTGCACGGATATTGGCGACGTGCGCAGGCGCAAACGCGGGGGCAAGCTCGATGATGACGCGGCCACTGTCGAGTTCGAGGTAGAGCGTGTTGTCGGGATCGAGCGCGCGCCAGTCCGACGGCTTCGAGTCGTCCAGCACGCGCTGCATCGTGCCGGGCTTTGCCCTTGGCTGCGGCTGCGGTGCCTGCGGCTGGGCATGCAACCCTGACGACATCGCGATGGCAAGCAAGACCACGATCACGGCGTGGCGTTTTGCGAGGAATGCGTTCAAGCCAGGCTCCCGCACCAGTCCGGCGCCCATGCTAGCAATCCGGCGGGACTCGCGAGCCGGAACGGGATCTTCAGCGACACTTTTCCAGGTCTGCTGCGGCCGGAGCGAGCAGCGGCGAGAGCCAGCAGTGGTTGCCGACGCCCACGAGGCCGACCTGTTCGAAACGTGTGCGATAGAAGGCGGCGGTTCGTGGCTGGAAGCCCACGCTGTCGCCCTCGAATTCGTCGTCGCGCGTCCACGTCTCGAGGTAGGCGACGCCTCCGCAGAGGGCGGCGAGACCCGGCAGTCCGCGCCGGAGCTCCGCGGCATCGAGGTAATGCAACACGTCGCTGCAGACCAGAAGGTCGACCGGTGGACAGGGCCGGAGCTCCGCGAAATCCGAGAACTTTGCCAGGAACACGTTCCGGCGCCTCCCGTACCGCGAGACCGCGTATTCACTGCTGTCGAACCCGAGGTATGCCAGGCGTGGCCGAAGTCGCAGCAAGGGCGCGCGCCATGCGCCTTCGCCGGCACCGAGGTCGAGGACGGTAAGCAGCGGCCGGGCAAGGTGATATTCCGCGACCGCCACCGCGAGAGAGACCTTGCGCTCGAGTCCTGCCCGGTCGTGGATTCCGGCCTCGCGATACCAGCGATCGAAATAGTCGCGGTCGTAGGTCTTGGTTTTCGCGGGAGCAGGGGCCGCCGGCCCGCTACCGCGGCGACGCGTCATTCGTCGTTGTCGTCGACGAATTCGACCACCAGGTCAAGGTCGAACGCGATCGCCTCGGCCGCGTCGCGTACGCGCTCGGCTGCCTCCCGGTTGGGCGCATGCACCTCCACCGAATGGATGCCCGGCCCCCGGTCGCTCTCGAGCCCCGCGGAACTCGAATCCGCATCGTCCATGTGTGGCATGAGGTCTGCGACCTCCTCCACGTGCTCGATGCCGCGCAGTCCCTGCAACTGGTCGATCAGGGCGCGCGCGTCGTCGGCGGAACCCGTCACGCGCAAGCGGATGGTCTGCATTTTCGATTGCCTCCCTTTGGTGATCTGGAAGGCAGACATGCTCGCATCATCAGGGTCGGACACCCGATTGCGAGTGTGCGCCCGTCGGGTTCGCGTTCAGCGAAGCGCGAGCATCCGCGGTGCCGGCCCGGGCATCGCGGAAAGCCGCGCCGCCCGCCTTGCTTCAGCGAGTGGTGCGCGGCTTGAACGGTCGCTTGGCCGCACCCCTGTCGACGGGTCTTGGGCCGCGAGGGGGCGTGCCTTGATCCCGCGCCGCGCCGGGCAGGGACGGCGTCGCATCGCTGCGCGAAGTCCCACGATCCTCGCGTGCGGGACGACTTCCCCGCGTGCCTTCCACGCGTTCGATGCGCAGCGGCTTGCCACAGACGCGCACGGATTTCAGGTGCGAGAGCAGGTCTTCCGGCATTCCGCGCGGAAGGTCGACCAGCGTCGAGTGTGCGTCGATTTCGATGCGTCCGATGTGTTCGGAGGACAGTCCCGCCTCGTTGGCAATCGCGCCGACGATGTTCTTCGGCAGAACGCCGTCCTCGTGGCCGACGCCGAGGCGAAAGGTCTCCTTGTCGGCATCCGCGTGGCCACGGCCGCCGGCCCCGCCTGCGGATGCTCCCGCATCGCGCGTCCGCTGCGGCGCAAATGCCGGTGATTGCGTCGTTCGCTGGTGCGTTGGGCGTTGCCCAGCGGCGGTCCGTTCGAATGCGCCTCCCTCGACACCCGGACTCCCGCTCCCTTCGCCCCGCGAGGGTCGGCGGTTTTCCCTGTCGCCGTGATCCACGCGAGTGGTCCGCACCGCGCCGCTACGCGCGCGCGGGCGAGGACCGTGTTCG
>JBGTIG010000418.1:0-3197 GCA_041745755.1 Lysobacterales bacterium | reverse complement strand
ACCGGTGGAAATTTTGGAGGCGCCAAGGATCCAGCCGCCGCCGCCGCGGGCAGAAGTCAAGATCGGCACCGGCCAGTTCATCAACGCACAGGCAGCCGCGCGCCGCCCCGCGTCGACCGCGGCCGGCGGCAACGTGGTGTTCAATTGGGAAAACGTGCCGATCCAGGAAGTAGTCAAAGCCATCCTCGGCGACGTGCTCGAGGAAAACTACGTCATCGCGCCCGGCGTGCAGGGCAACGTCACGTTCTCGACCGCGCAGCCGATCACGCCCAACCAGGCGATGGGCGTACTGGAGATGCTGCTGTCGTGGAACAACGCGACGCTGGTCTATCGCGACGGGCGCTATACGGTGACGCCGGTCGCATCGGCCGTTCCGGGCAACCTGACGCCGCGCATCGGCCCCGCGACGAGTGCGCGTGGCTACGAGTTGCGCGTGGTTCCGTTGAAATATATCTCGGCGACCGAGATGGAAAAGATCCTCGTGCCCTACATCCGTCCGGGTGCCTTGGTGCGCGTCGACAACGCGCGCAACATCCTCGTGGTCGGCGGTACGCGCGCCGATCTCACCAACTATCTCGAAACGATCGCCGTGTTCGACGTGAACTGGCTCAAGGGGATGTCCATCGGCATCTTTCCGCTCGAGCAGGTCGACGCCAAAACGGTTGTGCCGGAACTCGAGAAGATCTTCGGCGATGCGGCGGGCACGCCCATGGCCGGCATGTTCCGTTTCCTCGCGATCGAGCGCACCAACTCGGTCATGGTGATCACGCCTCAGCCCGAATACCTCACGCAAGCCGAAGAGTGGATCGGCAAGCTCGACCGCGGCAGCGGCGCTGCTTCGCAACTGTTCGTCTACTACGTCAAGAACGTCAAGGCCACCGACCTCGCGGAAAAGCTGACGGATATCTTCAGTTCCTCGGGATCGGGCGGCGCGCGTCCGGCTGCCCCGATCGGCGCGGTAACGCCTGGCGTTGCGTCGATCGAAATCAATGCGATGAACAGTGGCCGCAAGGACGAGCGCGACCTCAACCAGCGCGCGCGCGCCGTGACCCAGGCGCCAATCACCACGACGCCGGACTCCCCGGCAGCCGCCGCGGGCGCCGCGGGTGAATCCGGCGGAGGCATCAGCATCGTCGAGAGCGACAACATCCGCATCACCTCGATCGAGGAGTCCAACGCGCTGCTCATCAAGTCGACGTCGAGCCAGTACGATTCGATCGAGTCGGCGATCCGTCGCCTCGACGTGGTTCCGCTGCAGGTGCACATCGAGGCGCGCTTCCTCGAGGTGACGCTGACGGACCGCTTCCGATTCGGGGTGCAGTCGTATTTCGAGAACCTCAAGCTGCCCGGGAACCCGCGCTTCGCCGACGGCGTCGAACATGGCGCGCCCACCAGTTTCGGCGGCAGCATCACGCCCGCCGGCGTGGCCTGGACATTCCTCAGCGACCACGCGGATTTCCTGATCGACACGCTGCAGTCCGAAGGTGTGGTCGAAGTGCTGGCCGCACCCTCCGTGGTCGTGCTCAACAACAAGAGCGCGAATATCAATGTCGGTACGCAGATTCCCGTCGTCAGCTCGTTCATCAACACCGGCGGGGTCAACGATCCGAATAACCCGGGCATCAACCCCGGCATCGGCAACAGCTTCGTGCAGTTCCGCGATACGGGCATCACGCTCGACGTGACCCCGCGGGTCAACCCGGGCGGGCTCGTCTACCTCGAGATCAAGCAGGAAAAGAGCACGCCGGGTGCCGCCGACACCGCGGTCGCCGGCAACGTCGCGGTCAACAAGCGCACGCTCGAGACCGAAATTGCCGTGCAGAGCGGGCAGACCGTCATGCTCGGCGGGCTGATCAGCGACGAGGCCGACCGCAGCAAGGGCGGGGTGCCGGGGCTCATCAAGATTCCCATCATCGGTCCGATCTTCGGCAGCACCAATCGCAACCGCGTTCGTCAGGAGCTGATCGTGCTGATCACACCGACCGTGATCGGCAGCGCGCAGGAAGGCGACGACCTCACTCGCGAGTACCGAGAGCGTTTCCGCCAGCTGAAGCCGCTGTCGGACCAGGTCGAAGCCGAACGCCTGCAGGGCAAATTGCGCGCCGCCGAAGCGCGCGCCGCACAGCCGGCGCCTGCGCCCCAGACAACGCCCATACAACCCTGATCCTGTGCATACCTTGCCCCCATTCATGACTCGACCCAAGGACACTTCCATGCCTGCAAGCATTCACCGGCTGTCAATTGCCTCTCTTGTCGTACTGCTGGTCGCGGGGTGCGCGAGCACGGGGGGTACCGCTCCGGATGTTGCCGCGGCGAAATCCGCGGGCGATGCCGCATCGGCGTCCCACGACGCGGGTGGCGAACCGGTTTCGAAGCAGACCGCGCCAATGGGGCAGTCCGACATTTCGCCGCTTGTGCAGCCGGGACAAAACCCCGCCGTCGCAGGCCCCGGGGTCGATATACGCGCCACCCCTCCCGGCTTCTCGCCCCTGCCCACGGAGCTTCAGGCGCGAGTCGAGGAGCGCTGGAAACTCCTGATCGACGGCAAGGGGGAGCAGGCCTATGATTTCCTGACCCCAGGCGTTCGCTCCACCCTCGCGCGCGACGCCTACGGCGACGAAATGCGCTCCCGTCCGGTCAAGTGGTTGTCCGCGGAGGCTCTCGATGGCGAATGCGAAGCGACGTCGTGTGCGGCCAGGGTGCTGATTTCCTTCCAGTTCCGCATGCCGGCAACCGGCGCTGGCGATATCAAGTCGCAGTCCGCCCTTACCGAGCGCTGGGTCAAGCTTGGCGATACCTGGTCCCATCTCCCAGAGAAATACCTGGAAGGCCTGGCGAAGTGAGACGATGCCGCCGCCAGAAGTGCCGGCTGCCGCCCATGGAGCCCTGGGCGCCGAAGGCGGCACTGAATCCCGGCAACCACCTGTTCAGAAATTAGGCATTGCATAGGCGAAAACATTCGCTTAACATCCCCAACGCTTGACTTACCCTGTCCGGGTAGCCGCCATCGAGTGGCGCGCGGAGCGGGTCAGGTGGTTGAAACAGCCCTGTGGACCCAATTTAGGAGTGACCCAGATGAAAAGAAACAGCTTGGCGACAGCCATGCTCGCCGGCCTTGCAGGCGCGGCAGGCCTGGCGATGACCGCCCATGCCGTCAACCTGAACCCGGATGGTCTGGGTCAGGTGTTGATCTATCC
>JBGTIG010000417.1:0-4337 GCA_041745755.1 Lysobacterales bacterium | reverse complement strand
GCCGCGCCCGGCGCCGCGACACCCGGCGGGGCTGCACCTGCCCCGGAGGCCGCGCAGCTTTCGATCAATGAACTGCTGCAGCGGGCCAAGGCCGCCGAGAAGGACGGCAATCTCGTGGTTCCCGCGAGTGAAAGCGCGATGGATTACTACCTGCAGATCATCGCGCAGGAGTCTTCCAACGCCCAGGCGACGCAGGCACTCGTGGACCTGTTCCCAATCGCGGCGAGCTCTGCCGAATCGGCGATCGCCGCGCGGAATGTCGCCGAAGCCGAACGCATCATCGCGCTGCTGGACCGGTCAAGTCCGGGTTCCTACACCGTCACCACGTTGCGCGCCAAGCTCGATGGACAGAAGGCTGCGGGCGCGCGCGCCGAGACCGAGCGCCTGGCCGCTGAAGCGCGCAGGCTCCAGCTATTGCAGGAGCAGCAGGCCGCGGCGCAACAGGCAGCGCAGGCTCCCGTACCCGCGGCGACCACACCGAGTGTGCCGCCGGCCGTCGTCGAGCAGGCACCCGCACCGGCAACCACCGCGCCCGCGACCCGGGAGCCACCGCCGACGGAGACCACGCCTACGCCCACTCCCACTCCTGCAACCGCGACACCACCGACCGCGACGGCGAGGGTTCCCGCGACGACGGGCGGCGGACAATCGCGAGAGCTCAAGCTCGTGCGCCAGGTTCCGCCCGCGTTCCCGCCGGAAGCGGTGCGCAAACGCCAGTCGGGCTGGGTGGAAGTGCGCATCACCGTCGGACCGCAGGGCAACGTCACCGGCGCCGAAGTGGTGCGAGGGCAACCGGCGCGCGTCTTCGATCGCGCCGCGCTGGCGGCGGTACGCCAGTGGCGATTCGAACCGGCGCTGCGCGACGGCGAACCGATCACGGCGTCACGCACTCAGCGCATCGAGTTCGAGCTGTAGCACGTTGGGTCCGGGCGCCGCCCGACGGTCTCCTGCATGACGCCTTGTCGTGCGCGTGACGCGCACGACGAGCTACTGGCCCCGAGGATCCTGTTACTTGCGTCGCCGGTTGCGCACCGACTTGCGCGGCGGAGCGTTGGCGCGTTCCACGCGATCGAGCTGGAGCCAATCGGTGGCGGGCAAACCCAGGTACCGGTCGAGCATCGTCGGCATGAGGCCTGCCGGTACCGGCGACTCCGCGTTCCACATCAGCACCATTCCGAAGTCATGATCCGGAAGCAGCGCGATCATCGCGCGGTACCCCTGCACGGCGCCCGCGTGCCACACCAGGCGATGGCCCGAGTAATCGACCACCCGCCAGCCCAGCGCGTACCACGCATCGACGATTCGCCCTCGACGCCACGCCGAACCCTGGCGCTCGTAGGGACTCTGCACGTGCGGCGACTGGATGGTGTCGAGGACGTTGCGCGAAAGGGTTTCCGGAGCGTGTCCCAGTTGCGCGAGCAGCCACGGGCCCATGTCGCGCGCGCTGGCGTTGACACCGGCAGCCGGAGGCAGGCGATAGTAGGTCGGTTTCGGATGCACCGGGGTGAACCCGCTCCCGCGACGGACGTGCGGCCTCGCCCAGTCGGACGCACGCTCGAGCGCTTCGAGACCGATGGAGGCGTTGCGCATGCCCAGCGGATCGAACAGCAGTTCCTTCACCCATCGGGAATAGCGCTCTCCCGTGGATGCGTAGATCAGATCGCCGGAAGCACTGAAGGCGACGTTCTGGTACGTGTAGCAGCTACCGACGCTGCACTCGCCGGTGAGGCCACGCAACTGGCGCACGAGCTCCGGATATTCGACGTTGGCCTCGACCACGCGATCGAGCGAGTTGGCGGGCAGTCCGGTGCGATGGCTCAGCACGTCGCGCAGCGTCAGCCGCTCGGTGTCGAGCGTATTCCTGAGCTCGAACGCGGGAACGAACTCCCGCACCGGGTCGTCCCAGCCGATTGCGCCGCGTTCGACCAGCAATCCCGACGTGGTGGAGGCGAACGCCTTGGACAACGACGCCAGACGGAAGACCGTGTCGGCGCCCGCGGGTGCGCGCAGGGTCGTGTCGGTCACGCCGATGCCGCGGGCGCTCAACACCTTCCCGTCCTTGACCATGGCCGCGGCCATGGCGGGCAGCCGCGCGGCAGCGAGCACGCGGTCGCACAGCGCCTCGAACTCCGTCGTCATCCGGGCGACGTTGCTGTCCCGATCCCCGGGAACCCAGGGTCGCAGTGGTGGCATGGGACGCGGTGTGCGCGGCAACAGGACGGAGGGTTGCGGCACCTCCGGCAGCACGGGGATCGTCGGAGTCGTTGTCTGGGCGTGCGCGTCACCCACGGGCATGAGAACGGGCACGAGCGCCGCCAACATCAACGACTGCCACAACGCGACCAGGCGCGCGCCAGGCGCGCGCGGTACGGCAACGGTCCGGGCACTGCGGCGGCCACGGGAATTCAACATGCTATTCTCGAGTCGTCGATCGCATTCATGACCATTGTAGTCGGGCATCGTTCAACGGCTGCCGGTGCGTTGCCGGATTCGCGATAGTCGCCGCGTTCGAATTCGCGTTGGATCTCCCCGGTCCAATGCCCGTCAATGCCCACGGGAGCAGGCGCACATGATTGCAACTCTGGTGATTCTCGGGCTGATCGCGGTGCTGCTGTTCTGGGGCGTCGGCATCTACAACGGCCTGGTCGCCGCGCGCAATGCCTTCAAGAATGCGTTCGCGCAGATCGACGTGCAGCTGCAGCGCCGCTATGACCTCATCCCGAACCTGGTCGAAACCGCGAAGGCTTACCTCAAGCACGAGCGGGAGACGCTCGAAGCCGTGATTTCAGCGCGCAATACCGCCGCCGCCGGCCTGAAGGCCGCGCAGCAGAATCCCGGCGATCCCGCCGCGATGGCGCAACTGTCGGGCGCGGATGCGATGCTCGGCCAGGTGATGACGCGGTTCATGGCGATCGCCGAGGCGTACCCGGATCTCAAGGCCAACCAGAACATGATGCAGCTGACGGAGGAGCTCTCCTCGACCGAAAACAAGGTCGCGTTTTCGCGCCAGGCATTCAACGACTCCGTCATGAGCTACAACAACCGGCGCGAGGTGTTTCCGAGCAGCGTTATCGCCGGCGTGTTCAACTTCACGCCCGCGCAGCTGCTCGAGGTCGAGAGCGCAGAAGTGCGCGCGGCGCCCAAGGTCTCGTTCGGCTGAAACAGGCGGGTTCCGTGTTCCGCGGTGGTGGGGAAGGCGCTGCCGCATGGCGGATGAAGGGCATTTGACGTGAACTTCTTCGAGCACCAGCAGCTGGCAAGAAGCCAGTCGCGGCGACTGGTCGCGCTGTTCGTCATCGCGGTCGTGCTCATCGTGCTCGCGGTGGATCTGGTCGTGGTTGCCGTCGCAACCATGGTGGTGCCGGGCGAGTCGCTCGCAAGTTCCGGACTCTGGGGATTCGCGGCAACTCATCCCGGCATTCTCGCGCTCGCATCGCTCGGCACGCTCGCCGTCATCGGCATCTCCAGCCTGGTCAAGACCAGCATGCTGCGCAGCGGCGGTGGCGCGGTGGCGCAACAGCTGGGTGGCACGCTGGTGCCCGCGGAAACCCGCAGTCCATCGCTGCGGCGGCTGCGCAATGTCGTCGAGGAGATCGCGATCGCGTCGGGTGTTCCGGTTCCGGAAATCTACGTGCTGGAACAGGAATCCGGGATCAACGCCTTCGCGGCCGGCTTTACCACCAGCGATGCAGCCATCGCGGTGACCCAGGGTGCCCTGGAGCGGCTTTCGCGCGACGAACTGCAGGGTGTCATCGCGCACGAGTTCAGCCACGTGCTCAACGGCGACATGCGTCTCAACATACGTTTGATGGGCGTGTTGTTCGGCATCCTCGTGATCGGCCTCGCGGCGCGCTTCGTGCTGTACCACGCGCGCGGATCGCGCGACAGCAAGATCGGTGCGCTGCTCGCTGCGGCCTTCTTCATCATGCTGATCGGATACATCGGCCTGTTCTTCGGCCGGCTGATCAAGTCGGGGGTGTCGCGGCAGCGCGAATATCTGGCGGATGCTTCCGCCGTGCAGTTCACCCGGCAGACGGTCGGACTCGCCGGCGCCCTAAAGAAGATCGGCGGCCTCCCGCAGGGCTCAAGACTCGGACACGCCGGCACCGAGGAAGTCAGCCACATGCTGTTCGGCGACGGCGTCGGATACTCGCGCCTGATGTCGACGCATCCGCCGCTGGTCGAGCGCATCACGCGGCTCGATCCCGCGTTCCGGGCCGAGCAGCTGCAGGCACTCGCGATGTCGATGCCTGGCGAGGCGCATGCCGATTCGCTGGCGCTCGCGGAGGAGCAGTCGGTGTCGATGCTCGCGGGCGCCGGTGCCGTGCGCGCGGCGC
>JBGTIG010000416.1:0-3504 GCA_041745755.1 Lysobacterales bacterium | reverse complement strand
CAGCTTCGCGATCGGCGCAGGGTCCGCGGTCGCGATCGAGGCGGCCGACGTCACGCTGATTCGCGACGATCTGCGCGCCATCGTCGATGCGGTGCTGCTGTCGCGGGCGACGCTGGCGACGATTCGCCGCAACCTGGTGTTCGCGTTCGGCTACAACGTGCTCGGCATCCCGCTCGCTGCATTCGGGTGGCTGAGCCCGGTGCTCGCCGGGGCGGCCATGGCCGCGAGCTCGGTGTCGGTCGTGCTGAGCGCACTTGCGCTCAGGGGCTGGCGGGCGCGTGGATCGAAACTGTCGAACGGGAGATGATACGTTGGAGAACGTGAGCTTCGAGGTGCAGGGAATGACCTGCGGCGGTTGCGTGGCGAGTGTCAAGCGCGTGCTCGAGGCGCTGCCCGGTGTTGCCAGCGTGCAGGTGACGCTGGACCCGGGGGCGGCAAAGGTCGCCTACGATCCTGCGCGCGTCACCGCCGAGGCGTTGCGCGATGCGGTCCAGAACGCGGGCTATGACGTCGCGGCGTAAGACGGCCGGCGGCGGGGAATCGATGCGCGTCACGCGCGTCGATGATGACAAGTCCGCGCTGGCGAAGCGCCTTGCCCGCATCGAAGGCCAGGTGCGCGGGATCGCGCGGATGGTGGACGAGGATCGCTACTGCGTCGACATCCTCACACAGGTGAGCGCGGTGCGCTCCGCGCTCGATGCGCTGGCGCTCGGCCTGCTCGAGCACCATCTGCATGGCTGTGTGCAGGATGCGGTGGTCAGCGGCAGCGGCGACGTGGCGATGGACGAGGCGATGCAGGTGATCCGCAAGTTCGCGGGCTGAGGCGCCAGGTCCTATTCGGCCGTGTTGCGATCGACCCACTTCGCGAACGCGTCGAGATACTTCTTCATGAATTCGTGCGTCTCCGGCACCGCGATGCCGCCGTCCGCGGCGAAGAGCTTGCCCGCGTTGCCGATATACGCCTCCGGCTGCTGCAGCGGCAGGATGTTCAGGAACACGAACGACTGGCGCAGGTGATGGTTGGCGCCGAAGCCGCCGATCGCGCCGGGCGACACGCTGATCACCGCGCCGGGCTTGCCGCTCCACACACTCGAGCCGTACGGGCGTGAGCCGACGTCGATCGCGTTCTTCAGCGCGCCTGGGACCGAGCGGTTGTACTCCGGCGTCACGAACAGCACCGCATCGGCGGCTGCGATGCGCTGGCGGAACGTCTTCCAGGCAGCGGGGGGGGTCTCGTTGTCCAGGTCGCTGTTGTAAAGCGCCAGGTCGCCGATCGTGACCTCGGAGAGCGCCAATCCGGCCGGCGCCATGGCCATGAGCGCGGTCGCCATCTTGCGGTTCAACGAGTCCTTGCGGAGGCTGCCGATGAGGACGGCGACGTTGCGGTTGGATGCCATGGAGATCTCCTGCTTCGTGGAACGAGCACGGCCGAGCCCGTTCAGTATGAGCGCGGTCGGTGCCGACGATCCCGCGCGGCGCAGGGCAGAGTTTGCCCGGGGCGGGCCGCGGTGGCATAATCATGCTCCCTCGGGGTGTAGCGCAGCCTGGTAGCGCGCTTGCTTTGGGAGCAAGATGTCGGGAGTTCAAATCTCTCCACCCCGACCAGAATCTCGAACGCGCACTAGGTTGCCGGAATCGGCTTGCCCGGGTGGGTCACGAAGCGCCCGTAGCTCATCTGGATAGAGCACCGGCCTTCTAAGCCGGCGGTAGCAGGTTCGAGTCCTGTCGGGCGCGCCAGTCTTTCGGTTGCACCAGCGGTGGCTGTAGCTCAGCGGTAGAGTCCTGGATTGTGATTCCAGTCGTCGTGGGTTCGAATCCCATCAGCCACCCCATTCATCGGTAGCAGGATTTCGTCCTCGTCCTCGGTGAACGTTCCGGTGCTCCGGAAGAACATCCCACCGTCGATCGGTACCGTCGTGGTACGCGCCGCCGCCGTCGAACGAACAATCGCGGTGCCGGTCTTGGCGTCGAGCGCGGCCGCGGCGGTATCCGGAGCCGGTTTCACTGCTGAGCCCAGCCCGCACGCAGCACCTGGAGGTTGGTGATCAGCGCCGCTGCACACGACAGAGTTATGTGCTTGCTGGTTTGCGCCTGTACCTGATTCACCAAAGCGCCCAGGATGTTGGCCGCGGGCTGCAGATCGCCCCGCTTCGCCAATGCCTCGGCTGCTGCGAGTTTGCTGTTCAGCGCGTTGACGATTCCGGCGTTGTCGATGCAGCCGGTCGCCGTCATGGCGCCGATCACGTTCTTTATACCAGCGGCTGTTACGATTACCGTAACGGCCGCCGGCGCTGAATAGGTGAGTCCCGACGAGGTCCCGATCACCATGGGCGTGTAGGACCCAGGGGTGACCAGCGGTCCCAGCGAAATGGTCAGCGTCGACGAGGCTGAACCGTTGGCGGGTGGTGTGACCGCACTCGGTGCCAACGATGCCGTGATACCGGGCGGCGGTGCCGCGACCGTCAACGTGACCGGCGCGTTGAAGTTTTCGAACGAGTTGACGGTGACTGCGACGGAACCAAATCCCCCGACATCAACCGAGAGGGTAGGAATGACGGACAGGAAAAAGCTCGGGGCGCGCGCTTCATAGGCCCCGATGTCGATCCCGCCTAGCTGCGGGCGCGCCACGCCTCGCTGATCGGTCGACAACGCGGTGCCGGCGTCGCCCGCATCGTGCGCGGGGCTGCCGACCAGAATTCCCATTGTCGGCGTGCTTCCGGGCTCGTTGATCCGCAACGACAGCAGTTGCGGGTCATCCGCGACCACGACACCGGGGCAGCCACCGGCCGAGGCATTCTGCATGATGAGATTGCCTGACCCCACCGCCGTCACCCCGTTGCCGCGGATAACGCACTCCTCGGGCGCAGCAAAGTCGACCCCATTGTGGTCGATGATCGTATTGTGGAGCGTGAAATCCGTGAACGCGGGTCCTAAGGTGGGGCCGCTGCTGCTGGGGGGGCGAATGTCGAATGCAATGCCGCCGAACGCCCCGGTGCTCGCGTTGCGGCTGATGGTGCTGTTGATCACCGTCAGCGAACTTTGGTAGGAAAAAATCGCTCCGCCGGCGTCCGCGCCGTTGGCGGCGGTACCCGAACCGGCGTCACCACACTCAGTCATCGCCGGTCCGCACAAAGGTGCACCTCGTACTGCGAAGTTCCCCGTGAAGGTGCTGTTCAAAACCGTGACAGTGCTTGCAAGACTGAAGATCGCGCCACCCAGACCGGCGCCCCCTCCACCCCGCGCTATGTCGCCTCTGCCACCGTAGAGGCCACCGCCCCCCGGATTTTCGAGACAGCTCCCGCCCCCGCCGCCAAAACCACCGCGTCCGCCGTTGGTGGCTATGGCAAAGCCAATGCCGCCACAGCTACCACCACCGCCGCCGAAGCCGCCCGCACCACCATCTTTACCGATAGTTCCGCTGTAGCCGGCGCCGCCGCCGCCGCCGCCGAACCCACCAGCGCCTGGGACACCGCCAAAGACGGTACCGGTTTCGCCGCCGCCCCC
>JBGTIG010000415.1:0-2829 GCA_041745755.1 Lysobacterales bacterium | reverse complement strand
GACCGCAGCACCCCGCAAGCGCGCTGCCAAAAAGGCCGCGACCCCCGCATCGCCGCCGCAGACCGCGTAGCGCGCAGGCGCTTCGCCGAAAACGGGCGCAACCCCGGGGGATGGCGCCGGACGGAGAAACCGCGCGGGTGCTAGATTCCGGGGCCGGAGTTGACCAGGCGCGGGCGTATGCAGGGCGTCGTCTTCCAGGTACTCGAATCCTGTTACGTCGAGGCTTTCGGATCCGATGCGTGGTCGGAGGTCAGCGCGGCAGCGGCTGCGTCGGATTCCTACACCTACGACGCGGCGTATCCCGATGCCGAACTGGGCCGCCTGCTCGGGGCGATCTGCGTTGCGCAGGGACTCGGCCAGGAAGCCGCCCTGCGCTGGTTCGGTGAGCGCGCCATCCCGCATTTCCGCGCGTTTGCGCCCGACCTCTTCGATCGCTTTGGCACTTGCTGGCCATTCCTGCGCAGCTTGAACGACATCATCCATCCAGAGGTCCGCGAGCTCTATCCTGGCGTCAACGTGCCGGATTTCGAGTACCCCGAATCCGCAGACGGCGACCGGATCATCGTCTATCGATCGGCGCGGCGGATGTGCGCACTCGCCGAGGGCCTCATGCTTGGCGCTGCCGTGCACTACGGCGAAACCCTGACCATCGCGCAATCCCGGTGCATGCTCCGCGGTGACGATCACTGCCGCTTCCACCTGCGCTTCGAGGTTTCGCCCTCGGGGAGCGTGCAAGCCTGAGTATCGATCCGGGTGTGGCGTTGCGTCGGGGAAAACGCTCTGCCATCGTTCCGGCATGACCGCCGAGGACACAATCTTCAAGGCACTGGTGTTCCTGCTCGCGATTGCCGTCGCGGTACCGTTGTTCAATCGCCTGAAGCTCGGACCGATCCTCGCCTTCCTCGTCGCGGGCGCGCTGCTCGGACCGAGCGCGCTCGGACTTATCACCGCCACCGAAAGCGACCGCCTGCTGGGCGAGCTCGGCGTGGTCATGCTGCTGTTCCTGATCGGCCTCGAGCTTTCGCCCGCGCGCCTCTGGCTCATGCGACGCGCCGTGTTCGGCGTCGGCCTGCTGCAGGTGGCAGCCACGACCCTGGTGCTGCTGGGTATTGCGCTCGCCTTCGGTATCGAATGGCGCGTGGCGTTGATCGCCGCCTCCGCGCTCGCGCTCTCCTCGACCGCGTACGGCGTACAACTGCTCGCCGAGCGCAAGGAGTTGCAGACCCTGCACGGGCGCACCGCCCTCGGCGTGCTGCTGTTCCAGGACGTGGCCGTCATCCCCGCGGTCGCGCTGCTGCCGGTGCTCGCACAGAGCGCCGCCGAAGTGCCCGACGCCGCGAGCATGGGCCAGGCGGCGTTGCGGGCGGTGCTCCTGATCGGCGGGTTGATCCTGGTGAGCCGATTCATCATCCGGCCGCTTTTCCGTTTCATCGCGTCGACGCGCAGCGTCGAGTCCTTCACCGCGACAACCCTGCTGGTCGCGATTGGCACCGCGGTTCTCACCGAACAGGTGGGGCTGTCGATGAGCCTCGGCGGATTCCTCGCTGGACTGCTGCTCGCCGATACCGAATTCCGCCACGAGATCGAAGCAAACCTCGAACCCTTCAAGGGGTTGCTGCTCGGGCTGTTCTTCATGGGCGTCGGCCTCAGTGTCGATTGGCATCACGTGGCGACGCAGCCGTTGCTGATCGTGGCGCTGCTGCTCGGGCTGCTCGTCGTCAAGGCGGCGGTGCTGCTGGTGATCGGCCTGCGCATGGCGCGACTCGACCGCCGCGGAGCGTGGCTGTTCGCCGCATTGCTGGCGCAGGGCGGCGAGTTCGCGTTCGTGTTGCTGGCGCTCGCCAGCGGCGAGAACCTGGTGCCGCCGGAACTGGTCGACACGCTGACCGCGACCGTGGTGCTCTCGATGGCGGTGACGCCCCTGCTGGTCCAGCTGGCGGAAATCGCGGGCCGCCGCTTCACGCCCGGGACCGTGCGCCCGTTCGACGAGATCGACCCCGAGGGCGAAGTGCCGCGCGTGGTGATCGCAGGATTCGGCCGCATGGGCCAGATCGTCGCGCGCGTGCTGCGCGCGCACCGCATCCCCTTCATCGCGCTCGAAAACAGCGTGGAGCAGATCGACTTCTCGCGGCGCTTCGGCAACAAGATCTACTACGGCGATCCCGCGCGACCGGAAATGCTGCGCGCTGCGCGGGTCGATCAGGCCGAGGTCTTCGTGATCGCCATGGACGATCAGGATGCCGCGGTGCGGATTGCGCGGGTCGTGCGGCAAACCTATCCGCACCTCAAGATTTTCGCGCGCGCACGCAATCGACAGCACCTGTTCAAGCTGATGGACCTGCAACTTGCCGGCGTCACGCGCGAGACGTTCCACTCGAGCCTCGTCATGACGCGCAAGGTGCTCGAGGCGCTCGGGATCGCGCCGCAACGCGCAGCCAACCTGCTGACGCGATTCCGCGAGCACGACGAACGCCTGCTACGCGCGCAATACCTCATCCACCATGACGAGGCGGGCCTGGTGCAGAGCGCCAGGGACGCAAGCTCGGAGCTCGCCGAGATCTTCGAGGCCGACTATCGCGATTCGCCGCTGGCGGGTGGAGAAGCCGAGGAGACGTCGAACGCGGGCGATGCCGAACGCGCCACCGCCACGCTCGGCCCCTGACGCCGCACGGGTTCCGCGAATCCAGCGCTTGGGCGATTCCCTCGCGGCGGTGAATCCCTGCGCCGCGCAACCTCCGGACGTGATCAGCGCTTGAGCTCCGCCGCGACGTCGACGAAACCGAGCACCAGTGCGACGTCGTGCGCGGTCCGGCCGAGCGTGTCGCGCAG
>JBGTIG010000414.1:0-2338 GCA_041745755.1 Lysobacterales bacterium | reverse complement strand
GCGGTCGACTCGAGCGCGAACCGCGCATCCCTCCAGACCAGATGGTCGATCTCGATGACATCGCGGGAGGCGCGGATGCGGTTGAAGCTGTTGGGTTCGCCCTTGAGCCGGCTCGACACCGAGGTGCCGGTCTGCGCGACGACCACGCCGCCGACCACACCCGAATACGCCAGGTGCACGTGGCCACCGAGCAGCAGGTCGACCTGCGCACCCGCGAGCCGCGGCAAGGCAACGTCGGCGCGCGAAATCGTGCGTCGATGCTCGCTCGCCTGCGTGAGAAGAAACGGGTGGTGCGCGACCACGATGTGAAGTTTCCTCGCGCACTCGGCGAACCGTTGCTCGGTACGTTCAAGCTGCTCGAGATTGATGCGTCCGCGTGACCAGTCCAGATACGGTCCCCAGCGGCGCGCGCTGTTGACGCCGACCGCGCAGAATTCCGTTCCGAGCACTACCGGTTCAAGATCCGGCGAGAGCCAGCGCCGCCAGCGCATCCACGGAGCGGCGAAGCGCAGCGTCAAGGGAAACGCGGGCACGTCGTGGTTGCCGGGAACCACCAGCAGCGGTTTCGGCAGGCGATCGAGGAACGCGCGAGCAGCCTTGAACTCGGGGACGCGGGCGCGCTGGGTCAGGTCCCCGGACACGGCAATGAGATCGGGGCGAGCGTCCGGCGCCGACAGTTCCGCAACGAGCGCCTCGACCACGTCCGGTACTTCCCGCCCAAAGTGCAGGTCGGAGATATGTGCGATGCGGATCATTCGGGGGCGCTTTCGGGCACCAGAATACGGAGCGCCCGGGGTCGAATCGTGTAACGCAGCGGGGTCTGGAACTGCGAAGGCTCACCGTCGTTCATGACCGAAAGCGGTCTTGCGCGATCGAGGGACAGCACCGCGGACGTGGCGATGAAGGTTTCGAGCCCGGCGTCGGCCTTCCAGGTGCCCGCGAGAATCCGCGCGACGATGCGCGGCAGCGACCACGCCGAAGTGTCGCGAGTCACATAGAGGCCGAGCTTTCCCGCATCGAGCGATTCGCGCGCCGGAATGGGCCCGCGCGCGTCGCGCAGGGGGTTGTTCGACACCGCCACTGCCCGTGTCCGGAACGCCCTCGTGCGGCCATCAATGTCGATCGAGAGACGAAGTCGCGGATAGCGTCGCAGCAGCGAGAAGAATTCCGCGATGACGCGCGGCCATCTTTTCCAGCCCGGCAGGTCGCGCCACTGTTCCCGCCTGTGTGCGATATGCGGCATCAGTCCGATCGAGGAATGGCAGAGGAAGGGGCTGCCATTCACGAACGCGACGTCGATCCTGCGGACGCGGCCGGCCGCGATCACGTCGGCCGCCGCGTCGAGATCGTCCGACAAGCCGATGTCGCGCGCGAGGATGTTCATGGTGCCGCCCGGGATGACGCCGAGCGCCAGTCGGCAATCGCCCAGCGCCGCAACCACTGCATGAATGCTGCCGTCTCCACCGCAGGCGATGACCGCGTCCATGCCATCTTCGTCCGCGCCTCTGATCCATGCTTCCAGCGCGTCCGCATCGAACGCGCGCAATTCCGCCTCGATACCGCGTGCCTGGAACAGCCCCCGGAGCTTCGCTTCGGGGTCGCTGTCCTCGTCGCGCAACAGTGTTCCCGAACGCGGGTTGTAGATCACCAGTACCTTGCGGATCGCGATTGAGTCGGTGCCCATGATGTGCTGTGCCGTGCTGTCCGGTGCGGGCGGTATTAGGCCGCACCGCGCATGTCCATCAGCTGAGCCGGCGTACGCGGATCGGCAGGAGTCCAGGCCTCCGCCGTGGACACCCGCCGGACAGACGACGCCAGCGAGCGGCCCTGCCGGATGGCGAGGCGCCAGGTCTCACGGACGATCCGACGCGCGACCTCCCCGCCCTGGCGGATAGACGAACCACGTCGCCAGCACCAGCAGCCCGAACAGCGAGTAGCCCATCACGAAGACCCAGGGCGGCGCATCGTGGAACAGGAGGCGCGAGAGCCAGTATTCGATGAAGCCACCGCCGTAGGTCGACGCACCGGCCTGCTCGCGCAGCCACATCTCGAGGGTGGTGAGGGGGCAGGTGAAACCCAGCCATGCCTCGGCGACCACGACCGCGATCGCGCCGAGGTGCACGAGCCGGAACCAGAGGTGGTTGACCCAGCGCCAGCGGCGAAGGTTGCCGAGCACGACCAGGATCAATCCCCCCACGACGAACGCGACCAGCGCGACATGCGCCACGAGCACGACATCGGCGAGCATCCGGTAAGGCAAAGCCACTCTCCCGTTCGGGCCTGCGTGCGCGCTTCCGCGCCGGTCCTCGATGCGGAGCCGACCGCGTCCCGGGCTGAC
>JBGTIG010000413.1:0-2065 GCA_041745755.1 Lysobacterales bacterium | reverse complement strand
CGCCGGAGGCGGCGGCGGGCGGCGCGACATCGGCTCCGGGCGCCGTGACCTGGAATCGCAGCGTGTCGAGCCTCAGTTCATCGCCGACCTTGAGTAGGGCGTTGTCGACGCGCTTGTCGTTGACGAATGTGCCATTGGACGATCCGAGGTCCTCGACCCGCACGCCGTTCGGGGTGACTTCGAGCCGCGCGTGCCTGCGGGAGATCTCGTCGCTCGGAATCGACAGGTCGCAGTCCGGCTGCCGGCCCACGACCATGCTGCCGTAGAGCGGCAGGATCTTGCCGAAGGTGACGCCCGAGACTCCGCGCAGCATGAAGCGCGGCAGTGCCTGCCTTACGCGGGTGTGTCCATCGTCTTCGCCCAGCAGGAACGCGGGTTCTGTGGGCATTGTGGGAGCAGGGGCCGGAGCGCGGTCTCCCGACACCACACGGGCACCCACCCTCGCGAACAACAGCAGGTCGCCGATCCGAAAAGCGGTGCCATCGGCGGCCTGCCGGCCGTTGATCACGACCACGTTGGCGGCGTCCGGAATGCCGAGCGTGGCGCTGTCGCCGTCCACGTTGATCGAGCAATGCTCCGGTGCGATTCCGTCGGCCTTGAGGCGCACGTCGCAACCTTCATCGCTGCCGACGCGGTTGGCGCCCGTCTTGAGCTGCACCGCTTCGTGTTCGCCGTTCGGAAACAGCAGCTTCATCCACCATCTCCCGATCTTGTGCACTGCGTCCGCGCGGCGCGATGCCGGTGCGAACAGCGTGGATCATATCCGCGGCAACCGTCCACGAGGCTATTTCACGACCTTGAGATGCGAGCCGCGCTTCGGCGGCGACCTCTTGCCATCGGGCGGCTTGTCACCGCCCGGCTTCCGCTCGCCCGTTGCCGGCTCAGCCCCGGGTGGGCCGCCAGCTTCTTCCGCTGGGAACATCATGCCCTGCCCGCTTTCCTTCGCGTACACCGCGAGCAAGGCGCCGATGGGGACCTCGATCCGATGCGAAACGCCCGAGAAACGCCCATCGAACCGGATCCATTCATTGCCGAGATCGAGCGCGCCGATCGCCCGCGCCGCGACATTGAGCACGACCTGACCGTCCACGACGACGTGCGGGGGAACCTTGACGCCCGGCGCTCGCGCGTTGACCAGGAGATATGGCGACATGTCGTTGTCACTGATCCAGTCGTACATGGCTCGAAGCATGTACGGCCGGTTCGAGCTCATGCCCTGCGGTCCGGTCATGCAGCCTTCGCTGCCCGCATCGATCGTTCCTCTGCGGTGAGGCTGCGTTCGAAACCTGGGTGGCGGAAAAGCTTGTCCGCGTAGTCCTCCATGGGCTTTGCTTCGCGCGGGAGCGTCACGCCCAGCGCCGGGAGGCGCCAGAGAATCGGCACGAGTGTGCAATCCGCCAGGGTGAACTCGTTGCTGAGGAAGAACTTGGAGACCTTGAAGATCGGCAGTGCGGACAGCACCTGCTCGCGCAGTCGCTTGCGCGACGCCTCGCTCGCCGCGCGAGGCCCCTGGATGATCGAAGCCACATGCGGAAACCAGTCGCTGACGAGGCGCGCGATACCGAGGCGCACGCGAGCGCGCGAGAGCGGATCGATTGGCATCAGCGGCGGGTGCGGGTACCGCTCGTCCAGGTATTCGGCGATGACGCCGGTGTCGTAGAGCACGAGGTCCCGATCCGCCAGCGTCGGCAGCGAATGGTAGGGGTTGAGATCGAGCAGATCCTCGGGGGGATGTGCAAGATCCACCGGCACGAGGTCGTAGCCGACGCCTTTCGCGGCGAGAATCAAGCGGATGCGATGGCTGTCCAGGCCGTCCTTGGACGAGAACAGCGTCAGGTTCGTGCGACCGCGGATAGTGGTAGTCACCGGCGCCTCCGACCAGGGTGCGTTGCCGGCGGCAACCGCACGGAGCTCGGCATTGGCAGCCGCGCTCCGCCTCAAGCCTACACCGCGCGCGACGGCGCCGGAAGGTGAGGCGGCAATTGTCTCGCACCGGCCGCGCCGCCCAGAACCCCGGCGACCCTCGGCTGCTATGCGGGGCGCGGGGAACGCGTCAATGCCGTAG
>JBGTIG010000412.1:0-9011 GCA_041745755.1 Lysobacterales bacterium | reverse complement strand
ATCTACGACCGCGAGACCGGCGCGCGCGTGTCCGGCCCGACCGATGGCAATTCATTCTGGAGCGGATTCGGCGGACCCTGCGAGGAGACGAACCACGGCGATCCCATCGTGCTGTGGGACGACCGTGCCGGCCGCTGGCTGATGTCGCAGTTCATCGCGAGCGAACCCTTCGCGCAATGCTTCGCGGTCTCCACCACTGCCGATCCGCTCGGCAGCTGGTACCGCTACGAATTTCCCTCGCCGCTCTTCGGCGACTATCCGCACCTCGGCGTGTGGACGGATGCGACCACGACGCAGGACGCCTACCTGCTGCTCACGCATGATTTCTTCGGCAGCAGTTTCGAGGGGGCGACCTTTGCGGCACTCGAGCGCGACGCGATGCTCCGCGGCGTCCCCGCACGCCTGGTGCGCTTCACGCTGGCCCAGACCGCTTTCGGCGCATTGCCCGTGCATCTTGAAGGACCGCTCCCCGCACCGGCGGAGTCATGCCCCGTGTTCACGCATTTCGACAAGGGTTCGAGCGAATACCTGTTCTGGAATCTGTGCCTCGACTGGTCGCAGCCGACAGCCAGCACTTTTTCGGACACCCCCGTGCGCGTGGCCGCAGGCGTGCCTTTCATCACCAACACCGAGCGCGTCGCGCAGCCGGACGCGGGCGCGACGCTTTTTACTTTCGGCAACCACCTCATGTATCGCGCCAGCGCGCGCGCGTTCGCGGCCGATGCCCCCACGCCGATGGCGCTTGCCGTCAACCACTACGTTCACGGCGCGGACGACAATGGCGGCGTCAAATGGGTGCAGTTCGATCTGAAACCGCCGCCGGAGAGCGCGTTCGCCGCGGACGCAATCTTCGTCGACGGCTTTGAATCGATCATCGGACGCGAGCTCGTTCCCAGCATCGCGGATGAAGGCACGTTCGCGCCCGATTCGGATTCTCGATGGCTGGGGGCCGTCGCCATCGATCGCAGCGGCAATCTCGGTCTCGGCTACTCCGTCGGCAGCGACGTGCTGTCGCCAGAACTCAGGGTCACCGGACGTGCGCTGGGCGATGCCGCGGGAACCCTGCGCGATGAACGCAACTGCTCGCCAGGCGGCACTGGCAGTCAGCTCGATTCCAGCGGGCGCTGGGGCGACTACGCTTCGATGAGCCTCGATCCCACCGACGAGTGCACCTTCTGGTTCACCAGCGAGTATTACGCGACCCCGTCGGTGCGTGACTGGAACACGCGCATTTGCACGTTCCGATTTCCGGGCTGCGGGGAGCCGACGTTCGATCTCGTGGCGGAATCGCCGACCCGGCTGGAAGCATGCGGAACCGCGCCGCCACCGGCGCCGAGTGTCGATCTTCGCATCGGCGTGCTGGATGGCTTCGTCGCGCCCGTCAGCCTTGCGACGACCGGTCTGCCTGCGGGCGTCGCGCCGCAGTTCGCGCCACCCGTGATCGCGCCAACGCCCGGCATCAGCAGGCTCACGCTCGAAGACGCATCGCAGCTACCGGCCGGCGAGTACGGCTTCAACGTGATCGCAACGTCGGGCGCCATCACGCGATCACTGCCGATCTCGTTCGGTGTCTCGACAGGCCCCGCTGCGGCACCGGCGCTGATTGCACCCCCGGACGGCGCGAGCGGTATCAAGATCCGTCCGAAACTGCTTTGGCAACCGGTCGTTGGCGCGCTCGACTACCGCGTCGAGATCGCAACTGACCCCGCGTTCTCGGCAATCGTGGCGAGCGCAACGCTGCCGACGGAGAAGACAGAATTCGAGCCCACGCTCAACGCGTCCACGCAGTATTTCTGGCGCGTGCGTCCGAGCAACTACTGCGGCGCCGGCGCCGTGTCGGCAGTGCGCAGCTTCACCACCGGCGTCCCGGGCCAGTGCCCGAGCGGGTCGACCGCGACGATCGCCTTCCAGGATGCGTTCGAATCGGGCGTCAATGGATGGGTCTCCGGCGGCACGGGTCCGAACGCGTGGGCACAGCAGGCCGCACCTGCCGGGATCGGCATGTCGACCATGGTCTGGCGGGTGCCGAACAACGCGCTGACCAGCGACAGGACGCTGGTGTCACCGAACATCGTGGTGCCGTCCGGTGCCGCGGGCGTGATCCTCTCGTTCGATGCGTATCACAACTTCGAAACCGATCCGCCGGCAGGATGCTGGGATGGGTCGGCGATCGAAGCCAAGCCGACCGCGAGTCCTGACTGGCAGTACCAGGGTGCCAACCGCATCTTCACCAACGGCTACAACGGGACGGTGACGGCAGGCGCTCCGCTCGCCGGGCGCGAGGTGTGGTGCTACCCGCCCGCCGGCAACACGGCGCGGCGCACGATCGTCGATCTCGACAGCTTCATCGGGCAGACCATCCAGTTGCGGTTCCGCGCCACTTCGGACAGCAACACGGTGGCGAATCCGGCCGCCAGCAACGGCATGTCGATCGACAACCTGCGGGTGGACGTCTGCCAGTAGGACGTCGACACCCTCGCTGCTTCCGCGCGAGCGGAAGCAGCCGCTGCCGGGAGCACCCCATGCGCGCAGGCGCATGGGGTTTTTTGTGGCCTGTCGGAACCGTACCGCGTCGTGGCGATGCGCCGGCCTGCGGCCACGGCAAGGCGCTCAGGGATTCCCGCCTTGCGCACCCGCGGGAGCGGACGGCGCCCTGACGTGGTCGGGCGAGAAGGACCGTCAATTCCCGATGGGCAAGTTCAGACGGTGCGAGTGCCCGCGGGATCGACTCCGCTGGCGACGATCGCGTGGGTGATCGCGGCGAGTTGCTTGCGCGTGGTGCCGGGCGCGACGTCGATCGGCGCATGAAACAGAATCCGTACGCGCGCTCCGCGGGAGCGCAGGAATCGCCGGACGTGCGCGCCTGCCGAGGCGTCTCCGTGGAAGGCATAGAGGTCACGATCATGCGCGCTGCGAACTGCATGGCCATCGGCCGCCACCAGCGTCAGTGTGAAGGGCTGGATGCGTACTTCGTCCGCAGCGCGACCTTGCGCGTGGCGCGAATGCTCCAACTCCCCGCTGGCGTCGTCCATCGCATGCGTCCGCGATCCACCGGGTAGCAGCACGGCGAACAGGCTCGACTTGAACGGCGCGACCGATTCACCGGGCGAGGTCGTGCCTTCGGCGAAGAGCACCAGGCGGTGCCCCAGCCGCCGAACGCCTGCCACCTGTTGCGTGACTTCGGCAGCATCCCGAGCCCGGCGGCTCACGAACAGCGTCTGCTGCATGGCGCCCAGCAGTCGCATGCCCGGCCACGACGCCATCTCGCCCTTGGCGATGAACGCGCCGCGCACGCAGGCGCCCAGGGCGAGAATGTCGAAGTGGGAAATATGGTTGCCGACGTACGTGGTGCCGACACGCGTATCGATCGCGCCAATCCGCTCGATCCTGATGCCGAGCAAACCGCACAAGGCGCGATGCCAGAGTTGCGGCAGCACGAAGGATGCCGGCCCCGAAGTCGACAGGCGCACCAGCAGCTGCGGCGGCAACATCACCGCGGTCACGCCGAGACACGCCAGCACTTTGGACGCGGCGATGGCGGTCGCGACCGCACCGCGGCGGGCTTCAGGTTGGGTAGGTTCCACGATCTGTCGCCGGTGGTAATGCAGGCGGGAAGGAGCGCCGCATCGTCGTCCCTCGCTCGTCACGGCAGCACCGCGAGTATCGCGCAGCACGTCGCGGCTTTTCGACGGCTGCGCGGCACCTTGTGGGAATCTGGAGCCTGTGGGGCCGAACCGGTGTGGACAACTCCTGGTCGACACGCCAGTCCCGGGACTCGTCGAAGGACGTACCCGGGAGGGAATCGGGTTGTCCGGGTTTCCCTCGCATGACGCGGCTCGCAGACGTGACCTCTGTCACAATTCCGGACGGAGGGCGGGTGTGCAATCCGCGCTCTGGATTCGGGTGGGGAGCCTCATGGCCGGAAATCGGGTGCTGCCCGCGGGTCACCAGCCAGGGCGCGCCCTCTGCCTGAGCCTGTTGCTCGCGTCCGGCCTCTGCGTGCTGGCGGCGTCCGCGGCGGCGCAGGACGTGCTCTTCCGCAACAGCTTCGACCTGCCTGCCGAGGGGCCCGCGACTGCGGCGGAGGCGTCGCGTTTTCTGACCCAGGCCACGTTCGGTCCGACCCTCATCGAGATCGATCGACTGCAGGCGACGGGCTACAACACGTGGATCGACATGCAGCTCGCGAAACCCGCGGGACTGCACCTGCCGTTCCTCGACGCGCGCGCCGTGGCGGGCGACGACGTGTATCACAACATCCGGCAGGAATCGTGGTTCACGCGCGTCGTCACCGGCCAGGATCAACTCCGGCAACGCGTGGCGTTCGCACTGAGCGAGATCCTGGTGGTCTCGGATCGCGGCGTCGACGACCCGTTCGCTGTCGCGCACTACTACGACCTGCTCGTGCGCTCCGCATTCGTCAACTATCGAACGCTGCTGCGCGACGTGACCCTGCACCCCGTGATGGGCACGTATCTTTCGATGCGCGGCAACCAGCCGGAGAACCTCGCCGAAAACCTGCGTCCCGACGAGAACTACGCGCGCGAGGTCATGCAGCTCTTCTCGATCGGGCTCGTGCGGCTCAACCCCAACGGCACGCCGACCACGAACCCGCCGACGCCGACCTACACGCAGGACACCATCCGCGGATTCGCGCGCGTGTTCACGGGCTGGAACTTCGAGGGCTGCCCGACCAACGAATACACCTGGTGCTATCCGTACGATGAACCGAGGCAGATCTGGTGGCGGCGGCCGATGATCGCCTTCGCGGGTTTCCATCAATCCGGCGCCAAGCAACTGCTCGTCTATCCGGGCGTGGTGCCATCGACCGGCATCATTCCGGGCGGCACGGCCACCGTCGATCTGGACGCCGCGCTCGGCAATATCTTCAGCCACCCGAACGTCGGCCCGTTCCTGTCGCGGTTGCTGATCCAGCGGCTGGTGACCAGCAACCCGAGCCCCGCCTACATCGGTCGCGTGGCCGCGAAGTTCGCCAACAACGGCAGCGGCGTGCGCGGTGACATGGCTGCGGTGGTGCGCGCGATCCTCATGGATTCCGAAGCGCGCAACCCCGCGAGCGCGCCGGCCAACGCGGGCAAGTTGCGCGAGCCGCTACTGCGGCTCACGCAACTGTGGCGGGCGCTCGACGCGCGCGCGAACGATGGCCGGTATCGCGAGTGGTATCCCGACTGGTGGGCGGGACAGGCGGTCCTGCGTTCGCCCACCGTGTTCAATTTCTTCCTGCCGAACTACTCGCTGCCGGGCGAGGTAGCGCAGTCGGGGCTGTTCTCACCCGAGTTCCAGATCGCCACCGACAATCTCCTGACCACGGGCGCGAACTTCCTGGGCGGTGCCATCTACTACTACTGGCGCGGCAACCCGGATCTCAGCAATGAAGACGTGAGCGTCGATCTGGCGCGCGACATGCCCCTGGCCGACACGCCGGCCGCCCTCATCGATCGCTACAACCTGTTGTTCATGGGCGGCACCATGTCGGCGCCCATGCGCACCGTGCTGATCAACCAGCTGGGCACGCTCAACAACGGCAATCTCACGGCCAGGCGCCGCGAGCGCGTGCAGGACGCGCTGTGGCTGATCTTCACCTCACCCGAATACGTGGTGGAGAAATAGCCATGACCGATCGCGACCGCCGCCGATTCCTCCGCACCGCCCTTTGCGCGACCGCGTCCAGTGCGGCCTTCGGCTCGATGTTCGGCAAGCTCTCCCTCGCACACGCCGCCACGGCTCCGCACCTGCTGCTCGGGGACGACTACCGCGCGCTGGTCTGCGTGTATCTCTACGGCGGCAACGACTCCTTCAACATGGTGGTGCCGCGCGACACCTCGCACTACAACACCTACGCGGCCACGCGCGGCCCGCTCGCGCTGGCGCGGAACGATTTGCTGGCGCTCAATCCCACCGTGCCGCCCTCCGATGGCGCGCAGTACGGACTGCATCCGCGCATGGGCGCGCTGCGCGACCTGTTCGAGAGCGGTCGCGCCGCGATCGTCGCCAATACCGGCCCGCTGCTCTATCCGGTGACCAAGGCGCAGTACCAGTCGGGGTCGGTCGCGGTACCCGCGCAGCTCGCCTCGCATAGCGATCAGGAAGTGCTGTGGCAGTTGCCGCAGGCGGAAACGCTGGGCGCGCGACTCGGCTGGGGCGGCAAGCTCGCCGACATCTTCTTTGCCAGCAACTCGAACCCGATCCTCTCGATGAACGTTTCGCTCGGCGGCGAGAACGTGTACCAGGCTGGCGCGCAGGTCTCGCCCTATTTCATGAGTTCCTATGGCGTCGAAGCGATGTGGCCCGTGGGCTATCCGAGCTCCCGCCGCGACGCGTTCGACGCGCTGCTGGCGCAGAGCCATGCGCATGTGTTCGAGCGCGCCTACGTCGGCAAGATCAACCGCACGCGTGCGGTCTCGGCCCAGGTGGGTGCGGCGCTCGACACCCTGCCGGAAAACCAGTCGCCCTACACCGCGTTCGAAGCGGCGTGGGCAAACCTGCCGTCGCCGCGCGACATGCCAGGCATCGGGCGCGAGCTGCGCATGATCGCGCGCATGATCGCGCTGCGCAGCACGCTGCAGATGACCAGGCAGATCTTCTTCGTCGGCGTCGGCGGCTTCGATACCCACGCGACGCAACTGGTCGATCATGCCGAGCTCATGGAGGATCTGGCGATCGCGCTCAAGACCTTTCACGACGTGATCGGGTCCGCGTCGATCAACCTGGCCAGCAAGGTCACGACCTTCACGGCCTCGGAGTTTGGCCGCAGCCTCTTCGTCAATGGCGACGGTACCGATCACGCCTGGGGCGCGCATCACGTCGTGGTGGGCGGTGCCGTCAACGGACGCCGCATCTACGGCACGATGCCGAGTCTCATCGGCAACAGCAACACGAATCCCGACGACACCGGGTACGGACAGATCATCCCGACGCAGAGCGTCGACCAGTACGCAGCGACACTCGCCAAATGGTATGGCCTGGCCGATTCCGACCGGGCGATCATGTTTCCGAATCTCGCGCGCTTCCCGTCGCCGAACCTCGGCTTCATGGCCTGACGCACGCGCCCTGCGAGTGGCGCGGCGCGTCGTGCCGGCGCCGCTACTCGAATCCGTCCGAGAAAAACTCGGGGACGACCAGGATCGAGCCCTGCATGCCGGAGTCGAAGTGGCGATCGCAGAAGTAGGGAAACTCCCCGGGTTCCGCAAATGATACGATCACCGGCGCCGTTCCCGACGTGTGGGCGCCCACCGGGCTCGCGGGATCGAACATCGCGACCCCGCCGCTGACGCGTCCGCCGAAGAGCGGGTGGTCCTCGAAGTCCGCGTTGAAGGTAATCGTGGTGTCGATGGAGATGCGCACGCAGCTCGGTGAATACCGGAAGGGCGGCTGCACATTGATATTGACGTTGCGCCGCGCGCGGTAGTCGCCGAAATCCTGGCCCGAGCAATTGTTGAGGGCTGCCGCGTGCGGACACGCGAGCACCGCCGCGAGGCAGGCGATACGCAGCGGATGGGTGAGAGGCATGGCGCGACCGTCGTCAGGCTGCAATCGAGCCGATACTACGGTGCACGCCGGCTCAAGTCGCGCGACGCGATCCCGCTTCCGCTTCCAGGACCTCGATGGGATCGTGCCGGCGGAGCGTGCCGGTGCCCCGCGGGATGAGGTTCATTCCGAACTCGACGCCCGAACCATCGGGGCCGCGCCGATAGCTGCGCAGGGTGGCAAGCGGTTCGCCCGCGGCATCACGGGTGCCCGTGCCCGTGTCGATCGTGGTGAAGACGCAGCGGGCGCAGCGCTTCACCGCATCGAACTCGATGCCACCGATGCGCACGCGGCGCCAGCCGTCCTCCGCGTGAGGCTCGCAGACTTCGGCCACGATGTTGGGGCGAAACCGCACCATCGGCACCGGGGACGCGAGCCTCGAATTGAGGGCCTCCAGTGCGGCGCGGGAGATGACCAGCAGCGGATAGCCATCGGCGAAGCTGACCTCGTCGCCGGCGCTACCGTAGTTCCGGTCGACGATGCGCCGTGCCGCATCGTCCATGTACACCAGGCGCACCGGGCGATCCAGATAGGCGCTGAACCACGCGTGCGCATCCGCAGCGGCAACCGCGGCGTCGACCTCGTCGTTCCAGATGCGCACGCGGAGTCGCGTGTCGCCGTCGGGGATCCCGATGTCGATGGCCTCGCCGTCGGGGCGGAGTACGCGCAGGCCCGTCCTGCCCGGAATGGCGCGCAGCAGGACCAGTCTCGCCTCGGAACGTGCCGTGATGAAGCGGGCCGACTCGTCCACCAGCAACCAGCGCCGGTCGCCGGCAGGGCCCTGTCTTCCGATCTCCATGCAATCGACGTCGAGCGCGGCGCAGGACTTGAGCGGATGGATGTGCAGCGATTCGACGCGCATGGGGAGAGTCCTGGTGCCTGCGGATTCCCACCCCGCGCCGCGTCCGGCGGTCACCGCGATGAGACCGCCGCGCGGGCTCGCAATTCCTGCAGGCCGCGACGGAGGAATCCGGTCACTTCAGCAACGGTGCCAGCGCCGGCCACACATGATCGCGGAGCTTCGGCTGCGCCGACGCATTGGGATGAAGATTGTCGCCAAGGTAGGCACCGCGGTCGAGCGCGATGGGCTCGAGCAGGAACGGCAGCAGGGCGACGTCGTGCCGACGCGCAAGTGCCGTGTAATTGCCCGCGAAGCCTTGCGTGTATTCGCGACCGTAGTTCGGCGGCAGGCGCATGCCGACCAGCAGCACCCGCGCACCGACGCCCTGCGCGGCTGCGATCATGCGCGCGAGGTTCGCGCGCGTTTGCGTCAGCGGCAATCCGCGCAGACCATCGTTGGCTCCGAGCTCGATCACCACCACCGAAGGCCGCGAGCGCGCAAGTTCGCGATCGATGCGCGCGGCGCCGCCTGCGGTCGTTTCCCCGCTGATGCTGGCGTTGACCACACGCCAGCCCGGATGCGACCGGGCCATCCGCGCAGCGGTAAGGGCGACCCAGCCCTC
>JBGTIG010000411.1:0-3848 GCA_041745755.1 Lysobacterales bacterium | reverse complement strand
CGGTGATGCCGGGCGTCGCACTGGTGGTCGACGGCGTTCCGCGCGGCATGCGCATGGGCATTGTCGTGGGAATCGTCTCGGCGTTCCTGGTTGCGCTGTTCGGCTCGCTGCAAAAGCGCCTGGTCGAGCGCGCGGGCGCGCTGACGGTGACCGGCGTCGAACTGTTCGCCGGCGTCATCGCGCTTTCGATGCTCGCGCCGCTGATGCCGCTGTTGTTCCCCGCGTTCGCGGGCGAACTGCTGGCATGGCCGAGCGTGCGCGACAGCATCCTGCTGCTGATACTCGCGCTCGCGTGCACGCTCTTGCCTTTCGCCCTGTCGCTGGTCGCGCTCCGGCACATGAGCGCGTTCTCGGCGCAGCTCATCATCAACCTGGAGCCGGTCTATGCGATCGCACTCGCGATCGTGCTGCTCGGCGAACAGCGCGAGCTGACGCCGACGTTCTACGCCGGCGTCGCGATCATCTTCGTCGTGGTATTCGCACATCCGCTGCTCGAGCGGCGGCGTCGACGCCAACCCGACGCCCTCGTTCCTTCCGTGGTCGAGCACCCCTGACCAGGTCAGGACGCCGGTCAACGCGGGTTCGGGGCCTCAGGCGGCCGCGCGCTTTGGAAAGCCGACCAGGCGCCGCGACTCCTCGTCCCAGAGTTTCAGTCGCGCGGACCCAAGGCTCGACCACATGGTGATCCGCGGCGCGTCCCGCAGCAGGGGCGAGGATTCGTACGCCTCGCGCAGGCGATAGTTCGGGATGCGGATGGCGAGATGGTGGATGTGGTGATAGCCGATGTTGCCGGTGAACCAGTGCAGCACGCGCGGCAGATCGAAATACGAGCTGCCCTGGATCGCGGCGTCGTGCGCGTTCCAGTCGTCTCCCCGCGTCCAGTAGGCGCCGTCGAAGTTGTGCTGCACGTAGAACAGCCAGACGCCCACGGCGCCGGCGAGCAGCACGGTCGGGATGTGCACGCTCAGCACGGTGCCGACCCCCAGCCACCAGGCGAGGCTGCCGTAGAACAGCACGATCGCGCCGTTGTTGAGCAGCACGCTTGCCCATTCCTTCTTCCAGGCGAAGGGCAGATCGAAGGGGAAGCGATGCTTGAGCACGAACTGGTACGCGGGACCGACACCGAGCAGGACCGGCGTGCTGCGATACAGGCGATAACCCAGGCGGCCCCACCAGCCGCGCGCGCGATACTCGGCGACGGTCAACGTTTCGACATCGCCGAACTCGCGCCTGTCGAGGTTGCCCGAGGTGCCGTGATGCACGGCGTGGGTCTTCTTCCAGTATCCGAACGGGAACAGCGTCACCAGCCCGAGGCAGGCGCCGACCATGCGGTTGGCGCGGTCGCTCGCGAAGAATGACCCGTGGCCGCAGTCGTGCTGGATGATGAAGAGCCTCACGTACAACCCCGCCAGCGGCAACGCCATCAGCAAGGTCCAGCCGTAGTTCCAGCCGGCGACGCGCGAATACGCCATGAGCGCCCACAGCGCGAGGAAAGGAACCAGCGTATTCGAAAGCTGCCAGAGCGCACGACCCAGATGCGGCTGCGCGAATCGCAGGCAAAGCGCACGCAGGCGCGCGGCGGGGTTGGGAGAATCGGTGGCAGGACTCAAGGGCGGTGCTCCGGAAGATCCCGACCATTGTCGGGTCGTTCGCGTTGCAACTCAATGGATGCGGTGCCGTATGGAGGCAGGCTTTGTGTGATCCGGTGCGCGCCGCGCCTCATCCGTTGGGCAGGAGCACGACCTTGCCCCCGCGTTCGCCGGCCACGGCGGCGACGATGGCCTCCTTGATGCGCTCGAGTGGAAAGCTCGCAGCGATCGGGGTCGACAGCGTGCCGTCGGCGATCAGCGCGGCGAGTTCGCCGAACAGCGCCGCGCGCCGCGATGCGCTTTGCTGCTGCAGCCAGCGCGAAAGCCAGAAACCTCGCAGCGAGATATCGCGGAAGATGAGCGAAGGCGGCGAAAGCTTGCAGGCATCGCCGCTCATCGCGCCGTAGTTCACGAGAAGGCCCGCCGGGGCAAGGCACTGGGCGAGGCGTTCAGTCGCGCCGCCACCGACGGCGTCGATGCCGAGCCGGATGGCGGCGGCGCCGGTGGCTTCGGCGACGCGTTTCGACAAGTGCTCGCCATCGACCAGCACCACGTCGCCGCCCGCCTGCCGGGCAGCGTCGACCGCCGACTCGCGGCGAACCACGCTGACCGTGTTGAACCCGCGCAACCGCGCGAGCTTGATGAGATACGTGCCGACCGCGGAATTGCCCGCGTTCTGGATCACCCATTCGCCCGGCTCGAGCGACACGAATTCCGAAAGCAGCAGCGAAGCGGTCGGCGGATTGATCGCGAGCATCGCCAGTTGCGCCGGGTCGCCGGCGTTCGGCAACGGCACGAACGCGCGCGCGTCCGCGACGAGGTGGGTCCGCCAGGTGCCCCCGCCGATCGGCAACAGCACGCGCTGCCCGGGCTGGAAGTGTTTGACACCTGCGCCGACTTCGACGACGCGACCGACGCCCTCGTTGCCGCCGACCGCGGGAAGCGGGGGCAACAATCCGTATTGACCCGTGAGGGTGAGCACATCGGAAGGGTTGATGGGCGCCGCGAGCACTTCCACCAGCACTTCGCCTGCGCCGAGCGCCGGGAGTTCGAAATCGACGACCCGGATCACGTCCTGCGGCACCGGACCGCGTTCGGCGTATTCGGCTCTCTTCATGCCTGCGATCCCCTTCACTCGAGGTGTCCACTGTAGCGCCGGGGAGCGGGCCGCAATGCCCGGAATCCGCCGCTAGTCCGGCTGCGCAGTCGAGGTGGGCGAAGGGCCTTCGTAGAGGCGCTCGGCCATTGGCTGGGCAATCCCAGTCAGGCGCCAACCCTGAACGTCAACGCAGGTCGGGCACCACGAACGGCGGCGTGGCCTCGAACGCCGGGCGCGCGAAAAGATAACCCTGGAAAAGCGTGACGCCGATGTCGTGGAACCATCGGTATTCCTCGACCGTCTCGACCCCCTCCACGATCAGATCGATGCCGAGGTCGGTGCAGACCTGGGCGATGGCATGTGCGATCGCCTGCCGCGGGCCGTGCGACTCGATGCCGCGCACCAATGTCATGTCGAGTTTGACGATATCGGGCTGGAAGTCGGCGAGCAGGTTCAGTCCCGCGTAGCCGGCTCCAAAATCGTCGATGGCGAGGCGCATTCCCGCGCGTCGGTATTCATTGACCACCTTGGCGAACTGCGCCGGGTTGCTGATCGCCTCGCCCTCCGTCGCCTCGACGATGATCCGTTCGAGCGGGATACCAAATCGCATCGCGGCTGCCACCGTCGAAGTGAGTCCGTCGGCCGGGTCGATCGCGGCGCTGGGCAGGAAGTTGAGATTCAGCGACGTTTGCATCCCGATGCGGGCGGCGACCTCGATGGCCTTGATCCTGCACGCCGCGTCGAAGGCCGCCATGCCCTCGCCCGCGTAGCGCTCGATCACCTGCCAGGCGGGCTCGTTGTCGAGGCCGCGCACCAGTGCCTCGTGCGAAAACGCGGTGCCGGTCGCGACGTCCACGATCGGCTGGAATGCGCACGAAAAGTCCCGGTGAAAGCCGGCCGCTGCGGTCGCCACGGGCGCGTTCGCCAGAGTCACGGCACGCTGGCGCCGACTCGCCCACGCCAGCGCCCCGTCGCAAACGCCGCGAGCAATTTCTTGGCGCGGCCGGCGGGAAGGTCGCGGAGCGAGCCACCGGGCGGTAAATCGTCGCCGATGCCTTCGGCCTGGCGCAGCTCGGACGTTTCAATGTCGAGGTAGCCCATGGACCAGTCGCCGAAGTCGCGTCTGGCGATGGGTTCCTCGATGATCTTGACCACGTTCG
>JBGTIG010000410.1:0-7009 GCA_041745755.1 Lysobacterales bacterium | reverse complement strand
GCTGGCCGGCACCGGCTTCGGCTGCGCCACCGCCGTGGTCGCCAGCGCCAGCGCCGCGGCGCCGAGCCACCCTCCAACATTCCATCGGAACTTCAGCATCGGGTCTCCAGAGTCAAAGCTCGTCGTCAGGCGGCACTTCATGCATCCGGATCGAACAGGTTCTCGATCTTCAGCCGGAACAACCGCGCGATCGCAAAGGCTAGCGGCAGGCTGGGATCATACTTGCCGGTTTCGATCGCATTGACGGTCTGCCGCGAAACATCAAGTTCTTCGGCAAGCTGCGCCTGCGACCATCCCCGCTGCTCCCGCAGTTCGCGTACACGGCTCTTCACCGGTAGCGCCTGCTCGCGATTGCAAATCCAACCAGATAAAGCAACGGCAGGCAAAGCCAAGCCTTGCGATACCCCCAGGCGGCAGGCAGTTCAATCGCCAGGCCCATCAAACCCAGCGTCATCAGCAAGATCGTGCAGAGCGGGAACGCGATCGCGAGTGCTTCGAGGTGAATGCGGCGCTTCAGTTCGTCCAGCGCGCGCAGGTGTAATACGAACAACGCAAGAAAGACTCCGCCCGCGAGCGCCGGTAACGCCGTGAGAAGCAGAGTCTGCCACGGAGTCAGCGTCCAGGAGCGCAATGCGTGCAGAGCCAGCAGATAGCAAAGGACCCAAATCGTTCCGACACCCGCAAGCGCCGCCGGCGACCCGCCACGATGCTCGAGGTCGCGGCGTTTCATCGATAGCGCCGCGAGTAAAAGCACTTGACGATGCCGAACGTGCCGCAGAGCGCCGGCAGGACCCAGATCATCGCGGCTTCGCCGCCCACTGCGATGACCTTGGCAGCGGCCAGCAGCCCCAGCGTGAAGTACACCATCGACACGATCAGGCTGGCGATGGCGATCGACTCCAGATCGATTCGCCGCTGCAATTCGTCGTTGTCGCGGATGAAACGCACCAGCGCCCGAGCAAAAAACGCGATGGGCACGACGGGCAACAGACTGACGGCGCCGCGAAGCCAGGGGTCGGCGTCCGCGAGCGGGTGCTTCAGGATCCAGGAACAGGCGAGGATGACGACGACGTACGCGAACATCGCCGGAAAGAACTCGCGTCGATAGCGCTTTTCAACAGGTCGCATGGCACGGGTGTCAAGTGAACTTGACAGTATCTTCAACCACGAACCGTCAGGATGTCAAGTGTCCTTTACAGCAACGTCCTGCCTACTTGCTGCTGACGTACTTCTCGCGCCGGATCTGCGACACCGGCAGGCCGAACCCCTTCAGGCGTTCGAAGCAGGCATCAACCATGTTCGGATTGCCGCAGAGATAGGCGATATCGCGCGTGGGATCGGGCCTTGGCATCAGCACGTCGAGCTGGTCCTGCACGTAGCCGCGGACTGCGTCGGGGTGCGCATCGACGGGCAGATGGCGCGAGAAGCACGGCAGGAAGCGGAAGTGCCGCGGGTGCGCGTCGGCGAAGGCGCGGAACTCGTCCCCGTACAACAGTTCGCCCGCGTTGCGGGCACCGAACAGCAGCACGACTTCGAGACCGCGCGTTTCAATGAGGTGCGCGAGCTGCGGCAGCATCGAGCGGTACGGCGTGACGCCGGTGCCGGTACCGATAAGGAGGTATCGGGGATGCAGATCCTGCGGCATCAGGCAGAAACGGCCATAGGGCCCACTGGCGTCGATCGCTTCCCCTTCGCGCAGGTTCTCGAACAACCGGGTCGCCGCGCCGCCGGCGACGTAGCTCACCGCGATCTCGACGGTCTCGCCAGAGCCAAGCGCGTGATCGTGCAGCGTTGCCAGCGAATAGCTGCGCCGGGTCGGCGTTCCATCCGGATAGTTGAAATGCACCTGCACGAACTGGCCGGGGATGAAGTCGAGCGGCGCACCGTCGCCGCGCACGAACGCAAGGTGCGCAACGCTGGGAGCGAGCATTCGCCGCGACAGCAGCTTGAGGGGGAAGTGGACAACAGCCAAGGGAATTCGCTGGGTGGACCGGCGGGTTGATCCGCGCAAGTCGATAGGGGAACCACGGGTCGAGCGGATCAGTGGCCACCTATACTAGCGGTTTGCCCGAGCCCCTGAAGCCGTTGCCGAACCGTCGATGAGCGAAACGCAAACCCCCGTGCCGGCGTTGTCGGTGAGCCACCTCGGCAAGGTCTACGCGACCGGCGTGGAAGCGCTGCGTGACATATCGCTCGATGTCGCGCCCGGCGATTTCTTTGCCTTGCTGGGGCCGAACGGCGCGGGCAAATCCACCCTGATCGGCATCGTCACATCGCTGGTCAACAAGACCTCGGGCGACGTCCGCGTTTTCGGCATCGATATCGAGCGCGACCGCGAGGCGGCGATGCGCACCGTGGGCCTGGTGCCGCAGGAGCTCAACTTCAACATGTTCGAGCAACCGCGCGACATCCTCATCAATTACGCGGGCTTCTACGGTGTTCCTCGTGCGGAGGCGCGGGTGCGTGCCAAGGAGGAACTGGCACGCGCACACCTCAGCGACAAGGCGGACTCGATGAGTCGCACCCTGTCGGGGGGAATGAAGCGGCGCCTCATGATCGCGCGCGCCATGATGACCCGCCCGCGACTTCTGATCCTCGACGAGCCCACCGCCGGCGTCGACATCGAGATCCGCCGCGGCATGTGGAAGACGCTGCGCGACATCAATGCCGCCGGCACCACGATCATCCTCACCACCCACTATCTGGAAGAGGCGGAGAACCTCTGCCGCAATCTCGCGATCATCGATCATGGACGCATCGTCGAGCGCGGGCCGATGAAGGAACTCCTCGCCAAGCTCGACGTGGAGGGCTTCGTGCTCGACATCGAGGGCAGGCTGCCTGAGCCGCTTCCCCGCATCGAGGGCGCGGTGCTGCACGCGAGCGACGCGCATACCCTAGACGTGGAGATGCCCCGCGCGATGGATCTCAACCGCGTTTTCACCGCGCTCGGCGAGGTTGGCATACGCGTACGCTCGATGCGCAACAAGACCAACAGGCTCGAGGAACTTTTCGTGCGCCTCACCGGCGAAGCACCGGAGCCCCCGGCATGACGCACCCGAACCTGATCGCGCTCGGCACGATCGTGCGTCGTGAAATCACCCGCATCGTGCGTATCTGGGGGCAGACGCTGGTACCGCCGGCGATCACCATGACGCTTTATTTCCTGATCTTCGGCGGACTGATCGGCTCGCGCGTGGGCAAGATGGACGGCATCAGCTACATGGACTTCATCGTCCCCGGGCTCGTCATGATGAGCGTCATCCAGAACAGCTACGCGAACATCTCCTCCTCGTTCTTCGGCGCCAAGTTCGGCCGGCACGTGGAGGAACTTCTCGTCAGTCCGATGCCGAACTGGGTGATCCTCGGCGGCTATGTCACCGGCGCGGCACTGCGCGGGGTGCTGGTGGGCGCGATCGTGCTGGCCATCGCGATGCTGTTCACGCGCGTGGCGGTGCCGCATCCCTTCATCACCATCGCGACGGTGCTGCTCGGTGCCGTGATCTTCTCGCTCGCGGGATTCGTCAACGCCGTGTATGCGAAGAAGTTCGACGACGTGGCCATCGTGCCGACGTTCATCCTGACACCCCTGACCTACCTCGGCGGCGTGTTCTATTCCGTGCACCTGCTGCCGCCCTGGGCCGAGGCCGCGACCCACGCCAATCCGATCTTCTACATGGTCAACGCTTTCCGCTACGGACTTCTCGGCGTCAGCGATGTGCCGGTGTGGATCGCCTTCGCGCTGATGTTGACGTTCCTGCTGGTGCTGGGCGCGCTGGGCCTCTGGCTGCTCAAGCGCGGCATTGGCCTGCGCAGCTAGGGGTCTGGGCGGCAGAAATGTTCGAGGCGAAACCGTGCCCGCGAGGGTTGCAGGAAGAGATCGGACGAGGCGCATACCCGTAGGTATGTAACGAGTTCGAGCGCTTTCTGAAGCCCTCGATGGTGCGGTTGCAGCCCGGACGGCTTCTGCCGCCCAGACTCCTAGGAAGGTCTGATCAAGTCATCCTGACTCGCCAGACCGGCGCCGAGTTCGGCGCAGATCCGAACTAGGCTTCCCTAGGAACCCCTGGACGCCGGCGGCAACGGCAGCAAGAACAGCGCACGCGCGGCAGCCGTCGTGGCGGCGGCAGTGACTTCGAAGGCCTCGCCACGGTCGCGCGCCAGCTCCTCGACGATATGCGGCAGGAACTTCGGTTCGTTGCGGCGGTGCGAGGGCTTCGGCCGCAGCGAACGCGGCAACAGGTAGGGCGAGTCGGTTTCCACCAGCAGGCGTTCGGCGGGGATGTGGCGCATCAGCTCGCGCAGGTGCGCGCCGCGCCGCTCGTCGCAGAGCCATCCCGTGATGCCGATATGGAGATCGAGATCGAGATACGCGAACAGCGCCTCGCGCGTATCGGTGAAGCAATGCACAACGCCGCCGCTGACGTGATCGCGCGCGGCACGCATGACGCCGAGGAAATCCGCGTGCGCGTCGCGCTGGTGCAGGAACAGCGGTTTGCCGGTGGCGGCGGCGATCGCGATCTGTCGTTCGAACGCCTGCAGCTGTATGGGCCTCGGCGCGAGATCGCGGAAATAATCGAGCCCGGTCTCGCCGATCGCGCGAACCTCGGGCAGGGCGGCAAGCGCCGACAGGGCGCGCAGAGCGTCCGCATCCACTTCGCGCGCGTGGTGTGGATGCACGCCTGCGGTTGCGAACATGCGTCCGGGATGCGCGCGCGCGAGCGTGGCGGCTGCTTCCGACAACTCGACCGTGGTGCCGGTGATGCCGAACCCGATAACGCCCGCCGCCTGCGCCTCGCGCACCACGACGTCGCGGTCGTGCGCAAAGGATTCGTGCGTCAGGTTGGCGCCGATGTCGATGAGCTGCATGCGAGGTGCACGGGCGGTAGTTGAGGTCATCGTAAGCTACGATGCCTGGACACCGCGCTGCCAACGGGCGTGGAAGGAACCGGCAGTGGCCCGGCGATGAACGATGCCGCCCATCCCGTCGCGCCCTTTCACGTCGCGTTCACTGGCAATTCAGCGCCCCGGCACGACCGTGCGCTCTGGTTCATGCGTCGTTGCAGGCTCCCCCTTTCGAAGGAACCCCATGAAGCTCTGGAAATCAACCCTCGTCCTGGCGGTGCTATCGCTTTTCGCGAGTAGCGCGAGCGCTTTCACGCCCGAATCGGGACTCTGGTGGAACCCGGCCGAAGACGGTCGCGGCTACACGCTCGAGATCCAGGACAACGTGCTCGTGATCCTGGTGTACGGCTATGACGACGACAGCCAGCGCAGCTCCGCGTTCTTCATCGGCGCCGGCGCGCTGCAGGGCAACGCCGCGTTCAGCGGAACGCTGGACGGCGCCACCAACGGCCAGTGCCTGACCTGCGTTTACCAGGGTCGGCCGATCATCCTTGCGGGCGCGGGCGGCGCCGTGTCGATCGCGTTCGATACGGAGACGCGCGCGCGCCTGACCATCGGCGGCCGCACCATCCCCATCGAGCGGCACAACTTCGCACTCGGCAATCCCACCGAGAAGATGCTCGGCGAGTGGCAGGTGGTGTTGGATCTCTCCAGCCGGACGGGGACGACGTTCCAGGACTATCCCTTCTACGGGGACGTCTTCACCATCGACCGCGTCGATACCAGCCTCAACCCCGACCAGTATCGTGGCTGTCGTCCCGACACCTCGCTGGTGGGATTCTGCAGTGCCAACGCCAATGCCGATCACGACCTGGCCGGCTTCTTCGACGCGGCGCAGGATCGGCAAGTGATCGTCGTCACGGATGGCGCCGGCACCACGCAGGCCAACTCGGTGTTCTTTTCCTACGTGGTCGAAGCCGGGCTCTCGCAATTCGACGGAGTGATGCAGATCCGCCTCGGATCGACTCCGGAGACGCCGCCACGCATGTATCCCGTGCGCGGGTTCCGCTCCGCGAGCAAGACCTTCGTCCAGACCGGCGTCGGTCCCTCCGGCAGTGGTCCGGCGTCCAAGTCCGCAGGCCTTCGGCCCGGCTCGCGCGGCCTGATCGAGGCGCTGGGCGGCATCGACAATCTGCCGCCGGGTTTGAGCGCGGCCGAGGTCAAGTCGCAGTACGGCATCGACATCGAGGCGCTGGAGCCGCGCGTGCAGCAGTTGATCGACTCGATGCGCTAGGCGCGCCCGCCACGCCACCCGGACCCCGGAAGCGCGGCCGAGCGGACGATTTCATGGCTCGCTGCGGGCACTACCGCAGCCGACCCGTCGCGCTCGCGACGATCGCCGGGTCTCGTGGCGCCTTGCGCCAGGAGCCCGCGGCAGCATTCGCGATCGCTCGCGAAATGCCCGGGTTAAGCTCGCGCGCATGCATGAAGCCCTGCCCATCACTCCGCTGCTGCCGGCGATCCTCGAGGCGCTGGCGAGCCACCCACGGCTGGTGCTCGAGGCAGCGCCCGGCGCCGGCAAGACCACCCAGGTGCCGCCGGCTTTGCTCCGGGCGCCATGGCTCGGGAAACAGCGCATCCTCATGCTCGAGCCACGCCGGGTGGCGGCGCGCGCCGCCGCGACCTTCATGGCGAACCAACGCGGCGAGAACGTTGGCGAAACGGTGGGTTACCGCATCCGCTTCGAACGCCGCGTATCGGCGGCGACGCGTATCGAGGTAGTCACGGAAGGCATCCTGACCCGCATGCTGCAGGACGATCCGACGCTCGAGGGGATCGGCGCGCTCCTGTTCGACGAGTTCCACGAGCGCCACTTGAGCGCAGACCTCGGACTTGCGCTCGCGCTCGACGTGCAGCAGTCGCTGCGTCCCGACCTCCGCATCGTGCTGATGTCGGCGACGCTCGATGGCGAGCGGCTGGCGGCCTGGCTCGACGCGCCGCGAATCGCAAGCGAGAGCCGTGCGTATCCGGTGAGCGTCGTGCACTGGAACCGGGTGCGCGACGAGCCGCTCGCGCTCACCGTGCGGCGCGCCACCCTGCACGCACTGACCGAACATGCGGGGGACGTGCTCGTCTTCCTGCCCGGCGCGCGCGCCATCGCGGACTG
>JBGTIG010000409.1:0-7738 GCA_041745755.1 Lysobacterales bacterium | reverse complement strand
AAGGAGGAGCACGAACTGTTAAAAAAAGCCATCCGGTTCACTTCCGAACGAAGGCTGAGATCTTCGAGTTCATCGACGCCCGACGGGAAGGGAACCGCATCGCCCTGATGTGCCGGCTGTATGGCGTGACCCGCGCAGGCTACTACGCGTGGCGCAATCGTGGGACCTCGAACCATAGCGCTACTACAATGAGCGGCGTGAACACACCAGTCTCGGATGTGCTTCCCCGGCAGCATTCGAAGCGACAAGATGCCAACTGCCGGGTGTCAGCAAAAGCGGGTGAGGTTGCAATCTCCTCGTCCTTTTCAAGCGCACGTCGACGAAGGCAAAAAACCCGCCACAGCAAACATTCCGTTATTGCCCATTCGGATAAAAACTGCGCACGTCAGGCGGGCAGTCCGAGCCTCTTTACCATCGCCGTGAAACGGGGGTCGCCACGCAGGGGGTCCAGATAGGGGTCGACTTTGAGATCCAGAAGACGGGAGTCGCGGGCGTCCCATGCGCGATCCAATGCGGCGAACGCGGCGTCCTTGTCGCCCAACTGTGCGTAAATCCTGGCGGGATCAAAGCCGCCGAGTTCGCCATCGCGCCCCTTCAAAGCCGCCAGTTTGGCCAACGCAAGCTCGCGGTTGCCGCTCCTTGCTGCCATCAATGCTCCGCCAGTGATGTCCTGGCCGAATGCGAGAGCGGCCTCCTCTGTTCGACCGAGCATCAGCATGGCGTGCCCGAGCACGCTCGATAATGTGAACAGCTCGGGAGCGTCCTGCTTCAGCTTCAGGGAATAGCGGACGGCTTCTTCGTAGCGACGCGCCTCGAACAGGACAGCCACGTGCGCGTAGTGTGAGGCCGGATTCAGCGGATCGAGCGCGAGCGCCTGGTCGACGTAGCGGAGCGCTTCCCCGGGTTTGCCGACCTTGCTCATCATGTAGCCGTAATTCCGGATGACATCGGGATCGCCGCTGGCGAGCGAAAGTGCGATCTTGTTCTCGCGAAGCGACTCGCTCACCTGGAGTTTGAGCGCAAACGCGAACGCAAGCGCCGAGCGCGCGATCGGCAGGTTCGGCGCGATGGACAATGCGACCTTCGCATATTCGAGCGCCTGGTCCCGGCCGTTGGCCAACTCGGCGGGCGTGCGTGCGGTCCTGCTCGCCAGATTGTTGGCCACGAAGGATTTCATCGCGTAGGCGCGCGCATAGTTGGGATCGAGCGAAATGGCCGTCTCGAGCAGTTGCAAGCTTTGCTGGAGCGCCGGTACCGTCAGTTGATAGCTGACGTCCCGGGCCTGAAAGACGAGGGTCTGCGCAGCGATGTTGGCGGTCTCTCCGGCCGCCAGCGCATTCGTAGAACTTGCGCTGAGCGCGACTGCGAGGGCGCGCGCGACGTCGCCGGCGATATCGGTTTGGATCGTGATCGCGTCACCGGGCGCGCGGTCGTAGTTCTGTGACCATTTGGTCAACCCTGTCGCGCCGTCGATCAGCTCGGCGGTTACGCGTATCGTCGATGCCGTATGGCGCACGTTCCCGGTGAGGATGTTGGCGACGCCGAGCTTCCTTGCGGCTGTCTGAGCGTCGTCCCCACGCACGGCAACGGACGACGTGCTGCCTGCGACTTTCAGCCCAGCAATCCGTGTGAGGGTATTTCTGATCTCTCCGGCGATGCCGGCGGCAAAGTAGGCCTGTACGGGATCGGCGCTAAGATTTGCGAACGGAAGCACCGCGATGCTGTCCGATGTGCCGGCCGCGCCGCGCTCCAACAGGGCCCAGCCCCCTAAGCCGGCGACGGCTACCGCAACGAGGCCCCCGGCGACAACCGCGCGTCGACCGAACCGCAACTGTGGGCGCTTCGGCGTCCCTTCTTCGGAGCCGCCTCCAGAGATTCGCCGCACCGCCGACAATACTGCCTGATAGCGTGGATCCGACGGGTCACCGCGCCAACCACGCAGTGATGTCGCCAGGCTTTCTCCAAAACCGAGCGGAATGCGAACGTTGTCGATCGTGACGGGCACGTAAACTCGGCGCTGTTGCGCCCGGGTGGCTTCGTCGCGGACGAATTGTCCCTCCGGTCCAACCGAGCGCTTGCTCCAGGCGACGATCACGCATGTTGCCGCCTCGAGCTGCCGTTCGATCGTCTGCCGCCACTCGTCGCCAGTCCCTATATGCTGGTCCCACCAGACCAGATAACCGTCCGACTGAAGCGCCTGTACAAGCGGCTGGATGCGCCGGCGGTCCTCTGCTTTGTAGGAGATGAAGACGTCCGACATGTGTTTCTCTAGATCGAAGTCAGGATGCACGCGAACGGCTTGGTGAGGCAACCGTCCACGTCAGTAGGTTCATTGGAGTCCAGCGAAACCGGGCTCAGGGTACAGTTTGTCGGTGCGCGTTGGCGCAGCAGGGGCAGAATACGATTTCTAGGTGCGATTGAACCGCCGGTTGCGGGTCGCGTTGAATGACCTGGGGATTCGCGGACAATGGGAAGGTGCGCGCCGCAGGTCAGAATCGCGAAGCCGCGACGGGCCGCAGCGCGAAGGCCACGAGCAGCTCCACAAAGGCCGTCAATGCCAGCGCGGCCATCATTCGATTGGGCGAGCCATCTGACTTCCCGCATGCGCGTCACTTGCCAAAGCGCCGCGAGCTACAGCGCAAGCGAATCCTCCGCATGACTATCGGAGACACTCAAACGCCGAAGTTCATTCCTGCCAAGAAGCGTATCGATGTCAGCCCTGGTGAGTCGGTGCGCATCATTCGCGAGTTGCAAGGCCTGAGCCAAACGCAGATCTCGTCACTCTGCGGCATTGCGCAAACCACCATTTCCAGCATCGAGACTGGTCGAGTCAACCTCGGTGTCGAGCGAGCAAAGGTTCTGGCAACGTCGCTGCACTGCCACCCTGCCGTGCTCGTCTTCCCGGATTGGCAGCTTGAATCTGCCGCATGACAACTCAATCCAGCGGACGCGCTGTGCGCGCCACTGATTGCGAGCGTTGAGGTTGTAGAGAAGGACCGAGCATCCTTTCTGGAGTTTTCGGGTGGCCGCGAGCGTCAGGTCAAAGACGTTTTCGACAACTGAATCCGCGCGGAGCGCACTCTCGCGGGTCCTTTTTAGGGCGCACCTTGCTCAATGCCGAGCGCGCATACTTTTTTCACAGCCTCGATAGCTTTCAATGCTGCCTTCCGCCATCTTGTGGTCAATACTCGGTGGTGCGGCTTTCTACGCCTACATCACGTGGCTTGCGGAGGATCGCGACGATCCCAGAGATGCTCGCAAGATGTTCCGCAACTGGCTCGGGTTTCTTGGCTTTACGGCTCTTTTCGTTGCTCTGCTCTTGGTGCCTTGGGCCCTGCATCATGAATGGTCATTTTTCGACGTCGCCACCGGCCGCATCCCCAATCGCAAGCTGCGTTTCATGGTTTATGGGGTCCATGGCATGCTCGCCGCCTGCGCGCTCGGAGCGGTGCATTCCTTGGTCGCCAAGCTTTCTGCTAGTCCCGTTAGCCGCACATGACAGCTAACTGTGTGTGTATGGACTCCCTCCGCAAGTAGGCGAGAGCCGGGTTGACCTTGGCGAGCTTGATCGGTTGCAGTCGTGTATTCGGCTTTGGGGTGAGCGCGGATCGCTCCAGCCATCATGGAATCCGCGGAAACGGGGCCGCACGTTCAATCGGCCAGGTGCGGTCAACAGAGTTATCGGCCTGTTCGTTACGGAGACAGACGCCGCCCCCGGCTCGCCGCCCTTCCGTTTCATCGCATCCCATGAGATCAGCGCATCGCAGCCTCGCGCTTTCGTTGCCGTGGGGAGATCGCGATGGCCGTATCGTTCGACCAGTGGCCGCCGGCACGCGGCGCGGTGCAGGCTCGCCGCGCCTTGCCGGCGCGACGTCGCCCGTCACGCTCCACGACTGGCCTGTCTATCTCTCCCATGGGCCGGACGGGGTCCGTCCGCGCGCGTCACGAATGCATCGATCAGGCCGCGAGCGCCGCATCGAAGCAGGAAGTGCGGGCGCGGGCCACGCATCAGCGACCGTTTTCGATTTCTTCGCGTGCGTTTTCGGTCTGGTTGACAGGCGGCGTGATGCTGATGCTTACCTGTCCGCCACTTGCCGCCGCGCAGACCCCCTTCGGCACCGCCGCGCTCTGGCTCGTCACGCTTCCGGCCACGGGGCTCGCCTGGTCGATGTTCGCGTCGCGATACATCGGGTTGCCGGGTCGACCGTTCAACTCCACCCGGCGCTTCCCTTGACGGCAGGCGCCAAGCTTGCTCGGCGCACTTCACCAGGTATTCGTTTCCCGTAGGCGACGAGCTTGCTCGGCGCGGCCCCGCCGGGATCGTCGACGAGGGCGCGAATGAGATTGCGAGCGCTGCGGCAAGGCGGTCCAGCGCAGCAGGCTGCGCTGCTACGGGGCGCGGAGCGCGGGCGGCGCCGAGCCCGATCGGTGCCATCACGGTCTACGACCTACAATGGGTTTCCGATCCTGACCCCAGGGGTTTGCCTTGATCCGAACACGCGATTGCGCAAGGGGGCGCTGGCCGTCGTGATGTGCGCGCTGCTCGCCGCGGGCTGCGCCTCGAAGTCCGGACGCGGGACCCCGGTTCAATTGGACAAGAACACTCTCGCTACCACCATGGATTCAAATGTGATGCCCGAAGTCTCCGCGAAGGCGCCGATCGCTTGCCAGGTTCCCTTCAGTGTCGAGTCGCCGAGCGGGGCTCGCAACGACGTGTACTACTGGCTGCGCGATGACGAGCGCAAGAACGCGCAGGTGATCGCTTATCTCGAAGCCGAGAACGCCTACGCCGAGGCCGAACTCGCGCATACCGCCGAGCTCCGCAGGACGCTCTACGACGAGATGATCGCGCGGCTGAAGCCCGACGATGCCTCCGTGCCTGTCTTCGAGGACGGCTACTTCTACGGCAGCCGTTTCGAGCCGGGGCGCGAATACGCGATCCACTACCGCCGTCGCGGGTCGCTCGATGCGCCCGAACAAATCCTCATCGACGGCAATGCGCGCGCCGAGGGTCACACCTTCTACTCGCTCGGCGATTACGCGGTCAGCCCCGACGATCGCGTGCTGGCGTTCAGCGAAGACACCGTCAGCCGTCGCCAGTACAAGATCCGTTTCCGTGACCTGTCCAGCGGCAGGGAGCTCACGGATGTCATCGGGAACGCCGATCCCGGCGTGTTGTGGAGCGCGGACGCGCGGTCGGTGCTGTACGTCGAGAAGAACCCGAAGACGCTGCTCGGCTACCGCGTCAAGCGCCACGTCCTGGGAACGCCGGCGACCGCCGACACCCTGGTGTTCGAGAACGGGGACGAGAGCTACTACATGGGCATCCGCGCGTCGAAGTCGCGGAAGTTCCTGTTCATCGATCTCGAGTCCACCGAGCAGAGCGAGACGCGCTTCGTGCGCAACGACGGCAAGTCGTTCGACTTCCAGCCGGTGCTCGCGCGCGAGGACGATCACGAGTACCAGGTCGAGCACGTCGACGATGATTTCATCGTGCGCAGCAACTGGCAGGCGCCGAATTTCCGGATGCTGCGCGCACCCATCGCCACCTCCGCGGACAAGGCCACCTGGAAGCCCGTCATCGCGCACGACCCGCAGGTGTTCATCGATGACTTCGACGTGTTCGCAACACACCTGGTCGTCAACGAACGCTCCGGCGGACTCAAGCGCATCCGCATCCTGCCCTGGAGCGGCGGCGGGGGCGCGTTGATCGGTGCTGACGACCCGACCTACACGATGTCGCTGGACGACAACCGCGAGATCGGGGCGAAGGCCTTGCGTTATCGCTACAGCTCGCTGACGACACCAGGCTCGGTGTTCGACGTGGATCTCGAGACGGGCGAGCGCACCTTGCGCAAGACGGATTTCGCCGGTGCGGACTTCGATGCCTCGAAGTACACGTCCGAATTCCTGTGGATCGATGCGCGTGACGGTGCCAGGGTGCCCGTGTCGGTGCTGTACCCGAAAGGCATGCGCAAGGACGGTACGGCGCCTTCGCTCATCTATTCCTATGGCTCGTACGGCATCAGCAGCGATCCTTCGTTCCGCGGCAACTGGCTCTCGCTGGTGGATCGCGGCTTCGTGGTCGCGATACCGCACATCCGCGGTGGGCAGGAGATGGGCCGCGAGTGGTACGAGCAGGGGCGCCTGCTCAACAAGAAGAACACCTTCAACGACTTCATCGATGCGACGCGCGCGCTGGTCGCGCGGAAATACATCGCGAAGGACCGGGTATTCGCCGAGGGTGGCAGCGCCGGCGGACTGCTCATGGGCGCTATCGCCAACATGGCGCCGGGAGACTATCGCGGCATCCTGGCGCACGTACCTTTCGTCGATGTCGTGACGACAATGCTCGACGAGAGCATTCCGCTCACCACCAACGAGTTCGACGAATGGGGCAATCCCCAACAGAAGGCGTTCTACGACTACCTGTTGAGCTATTCGCCCTACGACAATGTGCGCGCGCAGGACTATCCCGCCATCCTGGTGCTGACGGGCCTGCACGACTCGCAGGTGCAGTACTGGGAGCCGGCGAAATGGGTCGCGCGCCTGCGCAGGGTGGGCACGGGCGATGCGCCGATCCTGTTCCGCACGCGACTGGAAGCCGGTCATGGCGGTGCGTCCGGCCGCTTCAAGCGCTTCGAGGACACCGCGCTGGCGTATGCGTTCGTGCTCGACCAGGCGGGCATGGCCGAACCCGACGCGGCGGACTATTCCAATGCGAACGCTGCGGGGGGCAGTCGGTGATCACACGTTGGCGTCCGCTAGTCCTGCCTGTCGCCGCTGCCGCGCTCGCATTCGCACTGGGTGCTTGCGGATACAAGGGTCCGCTCGCGGTGGCCGAGCCCGCGGCCGCCGGAAGCGTCGAGTCGCTCGCCACCTCGAGGGCACCCGACGCGGAGAGTGCGGCGCTGCCGAGCTCGCGCGACGCCGACGAGGCGATCGACGACTCGCAGGACGCGGATCCCCGCGATGACGACCCTTGAGCCGGACTCCTTCCCGGGTTCGAAAGGCGCGGCGTGCCGCGTGACGCCGACGGCGACCGCATGACGTTGCGTTTCAGCAAGGCGCACGGGATCGGCAACGACTTCATGCTGCTCGACCGCAGGGCCGGGGAACCCCTGCCGACCGCGACCCAGATCCAGCGCATGGCGGATCGACACCGCGGCATCGGTTTCGATCAGCTGCTCACCATCGAGGCCGGCGACGCGGACGCGGACGCGGGCGGCGCTCAGGATGGAGGCTCCGACTACGGCTACCGGATCTTCAACGCGGACGGCAGTGCGGCAGGCCAGTGCGGCAACGGCGTGCGCTGCGTGGCGGCGTGGCTGGTCCGGGAGGGTGCGGTGGGGATGGGCGAAGCCGTGCGCCTGCGCGGGCCTGCCGGAAATACCTCTGCCATCGTCGAACGTGAAGGCTGGGTGCGGGTCGACATGGGCACGCCCGAGTTCGATCCCGCGCGCATACCGTTCGACGCGCCATCCATCGCGCCGAGCTACGCGCTCGACGTCGACGGACGCAAACTCGAAATCGGTGCCGTATCCATGGGCAATCCGCATGCGGTGATCGAGGTGGCTGACGTTGCGCACGCCGAAGTCGTGCGACTGGGCCCGAGGATCGAGCGGCATCCGCGGTTCGCTGACCGTTGCAACGTCGGCTTCGTCGAGGTCGTGGAGCGCGAGTACCTGCGGTTGCGCGTGTTCGAGCGCGGCGTCGGCGAGACGCTGGCCTGCGGATC
>JBGTIG010000408.1:0-2277 GCA_041745755.1 Lysobacterales bacterium | reverse complement strand
CTCGCTCGGGCTCGCGGCCGGAATCGTGTTGCTGGTCGATCCACTGGGATTGCTCGCGGCCGGATTCTGGCTGTCATTCGCGGGTGTTGCGTGGCTCATCTTCTGCCTGCAGGGTCGCTCCCGCAAACGGTCCCTCTGGGTAGACTTCACGCGGGCGCAGGGCGTCATGGCGATCGCGCTGCTGCCGCTGTCGATCTGGTTCTTCCAGCAGGCGAGCCTGATAGGCGCGTGGATGAATCTCATCGCTGTGCCATGGATCTCACTTGTCACGGTGCCGCTCGGCTTGCTCGCGCTTGCTTTGCATGCGTTTGGCGTTTCAGGGACGCCGTGGAGCAGCGTGTTGCAGGGGGCCGTCGCCAGCGCGCACCTTTTCTGGCAGCTGCTCGACGCCACTGCCAGCTGGCCGGGAGGCCAGTGGTTCCTGCCACGGCCTTCACTGCCCGTCCTTCTGCTCGCGGTGGCGGGTACCGTGCTGCTGCTGTTGCCGCGCGGAACAGGCGGCCGCATAGCCGGCGTCCTGCTCCTGCTTCCCCTGGTCGCCCCGCGCGACGCGTCGCCCGCGATCGGCAGCGTGCGCATGACGCTGATCGACGTGGGCCAGGGACAGTCGACCCTGCTGCGAACGCACTCCCATTCGCTGCTGATCGACACGGGGCCGAGCTTCGCGAGCGGACTCGACATGGGCGAGGCGGCGGTGGTGCCCACACTGCGCGCGGTGGGTGTGAAGGCACTCGATGGGCTCATCATCAGCCACGGCGACAATGACCATGATGGTGGAACGCCGTCCGTGCGCTCGGCGCACGCTCCGCCGCGCCTGCTGCACAGTGAACCGCCGGCGGGCTGGACTCGATGCCGCAGTGGCCAGCGCTGGCGCTGGGACGGAGTCGACTTCGAAGTGCTGCATCCACCACGCTGGTTTCCGGGCATGGGCAACGAGTCCAGCTGCGTCGTCCTGGTCCGCACGGCGCGCGGCAGTCTCCTCGTGCCAGGCGACATCGGCGCGGTCATCGAGGAGCGGCTGCTGCGCGAACACCCAGGGCTTCAGGGGATCAACGTGGTGGTGGCGGCGCATCACGGCAGTCGGGGTTCGTCCGCGCCTGCCTGGGTGGATCGGCTGTCGCCGGACTTCGCGCTGTTCTCGGCGGGTGCGGGCAACCGTTTCGGACATCCGGATCCGGACGTGCTTGCGCGGTGGCGCGACGCCGGTGCCGCGACCCTGACGACCATCGATTGCGGAGCGATCGAGATGACCCTCGGTCCCGACGGCATTGCGAAGCCGCCGTTCTGCACCCGCCGCGACGATCCGCGATGGTGGGGCCAGCCCTAGGAGTCTGGGCGGCAGAAGCCGTCCGGTCTGCAACGGCGCCATCGACGGCCGCAGAAAGCGCTCGGACTCGTTAAATACCTACGGGTATTCGCCTCGTTCCATCACTGCCTGCGACCCTCGCTTTCACCGTTTCGCCTCGAACGTTTCTGCCGCCCAGACTCCTGGGGAAGCTCTGACCAAGTCATCCTGAATGCCAGGCCGGCGCCGAGTTCGGCGCAGGTCCGAACCCGGCTCCCACGAATCAATCGCCTGTCGATTGATTCGTGGCGATACGTCCCTGTATCGCGGAACCTCCGAACCTTGTTCGGAGGTTCCTCAGGACCGCAGTCGTCGACACCGGGCAGCGCGCGCCCGCACCGGGCGTTTGGGCGGGGAGCATTCCCGCGCGGGAGTGCCGTAATGCTGCCGCGCGCGGCACGGAGTCGATCCATCGCCCTTGCTATCATCGCGCGCTGCGGGCCCCAGGCCCTGATGGAGTCGACGCGTGCTGGAACTGCTTCAAGCCGGTGGTTGGGCCATGGCGCCCATCGTTCTCTGCTCCGTACTGCTGGTGGCGATGACCGTCGAGCGACTTTGGACGCTGAGGCGCCGCGCGGTGATGCCTACCCAGCTCCGCCAGCAGGTGCGCGACTGGGTGCGCGGAGGTCGTGTCGATCCGGCGCATCTCGAGGAACTGGACCAGGGCTCTCCGCTCGGCGCGCTGTTCGCGACGTATCTGCGTGCCCGCCCGCGTGGGCGCCAGGTGCTGCGCGAGCGGGTCGAGGACCGCGGTCGTGGCGTCATGCACGAACTGGAGCGCTTTCTCCCCGCCATCGGCACGATCGCCCTCATCTCACCGCTGCTGGGCCTGCTCGGCACCGTGATCGGCATGGTGCGCATGTTCCTCGCCATCATGACCAGCGGCGCCGGCGACACCGCGGCGCTGGCGGGCGGCATTGGCGAGGCGCTGA
>JBGTIG010000407.1:0-18409 GCA_041745755.1 Lysobacterales bacterium | reverse complement strand
CCGCTGCGCGGTTCCGCCGCTGCCGGCGCCATGGCGCGTCGCCGGAGCACCGGATGGCTGCTGGGAGCGAGCGCCGCGATGTTGCAAAAGGGCATCGATGACTGGGGCGGCCACTGCGAGGTCGGTGTCATCGCCGGGCGGATGCCGGTCGGTCTCGGATCGCTGCTCGGCGGCGTGTCCCGCCCGCATGACGGCACCGTCGCCGTCGCCGAGACCCGCCTGCCGGGCGTCTGTGCGCATTGCGTGGTCCCCGCCAGCCATACGGGGCTGCTGTTCTCGGGCGCCGCCGTTGCGCAGACCGTCCGCTTCCTCAGGGACGGCTGCTTTGACTGATGCTGCGGGTCTGTCCGATCGGTCCCGCCGCGCGGAGTACCGGCGCGTCGCGTAAAATCACGGATTCGCCGCTGGCGGCAGGATCGGGCAGAGCATGGGTCGGGGACCTTCCATCGAGGGGCGCAAGAACGCCACCGATGCCAAGCGCGCAAAGATCTTCACCAAGATCATCCGGGAGATTTCGGTCGCGGCACGCACGTCGGGCGGCGATCCCGCGTCCAATCCGCGCCTGCGATCCGCGATCGACAAGGCCCTTGCGGCCAACATGACCAAGGACACCATCGAGCGCGCGATCAGGAAAGCGACCGGTGAACTCGAGGGCGTGGAATACGAGGAAATCCGCTATGAGGGCTATGCGCCCGGCGGCATCGCCCTCATCGTCGATTGCCTCACCGACAACCGCAATCGCGCAGTGGCCGACGTGCGTCATGCGTTCACGAAGTTCGGTGGATCGCTCGGAACCGATGGCTCGGTCGCGTTCCTGTTCCGCAAGCTCGGCGTTATCTCTTTCGGTGCAGGTGCGGACGAAGCCCGCATCACCGAGGCGGCGATCGAGGCGGGCGCCGACGACGTCGTGGTGTACGCCGAGGATGGCGCCATTGACGTGCTCACGGCGCCCGAAGACTTCGAGACCGTGCGCGATGCCCTGGCAGCGGGCGGCCTGGTCGCCGACGACGGGGAGGTCACCATGCGTGCCGAAAGCGAAATCCCGGTGAGCGGGGACGCGGCGCAGACTCTCGTCAAGCTGATCGCCTGGCTGGACGACCTCGACGACGTCCAGAACGTCTACTCCAACGCCGAAATCGGCGCGGAGGCGTACGCGTGACCACACGCGTGATGGGGATCGATCCGGGATCGGTGCGCACGGGGATCGGGGTGGTCGATGTGGACGCGACCGGCAAGGCGACACACGTGTTCCATGCGGCACTGCACATCGGCGGCGAGGAGGATTTCCCGCAGCGCCTGAAGGCGATCGTGCTCGGGGTCGACGAAGCCATCCAGTGCTGGGGGCCGGCCGAGGTAGCGATCGAGCGGGTGTTCATGGCCAAGAACCCGGATTCCGCGCTCAAGCTCGGGCAGGCGCGTGGGGCGGCGATCTGTGCGTGCGTGTTGCGCGATCTGCCGATCAGCGAATATTCGCCAATGCAGATCAAGCAGGGCCTGGTGGGCCGCGGGATCGCGGAGAAGGGCCAGGTGCAGCACATGGTGGGGGTCCTGCTCGGCCTCGCGGGCAAGCTGCAACCCGACGCCGCGGACGCGCTGGCGGTGGCGATCACGTACGCGCATGCGCGTGCGCTGTCGCAGCGCACGGGCGTCAGTACTTCCGAGCTCCTGCATCGCCGGGCCGCGCGCCGATGATCGGACGGTTTCGCGGCAGGCTGGTGCCCAGGCAGCCACCGTGGGTGGGACGGCGCGCTCGCGAGGCACTGCCCCGCGCGTCGTCGAACTCCCCGGGGCTGCGCCCGCGGGCCGGGGAGATGTGCAGGTGATCGGCCGACTGAGGGGCACACTGGCGGCCAAACAACCGCCGTGGCTGCTGATAGACGTGGGCGGTGTCGGCTACGAGCTGGAAGCGCCGATGTCGACATTCTACGAACTGCCCGAAACCGGTGGCGAGGTCACGCTGTTCACGCATCATGCGCAGAAGGAGGACAGCGTCTCCCTCTATGGCTTCCTCATGGAGGAGGAGCGCCGGCTCTTCCGTGACGTGCAGAAAGTCACGGGCATCGGCGCGCGCGTGGCGCTGGCCATACTGTCGGGTGTCACGGTGAACGATTTCGCGCGCATCGTCACCGGTGGCGACGTGACGGCGCTGACCCGAATTCCGGGCGTCGGCAAGAAAACCGCCGAACGCATCCTGCTCGAACTCCGCGACCGGAAGATCGCGGGCGGCGACGTCGCAGTCATGCGCGGCGGGCATCTCCCGACCGATGCCCTGGGCGAAGCCACCATCGCGCTGCAGCAGCTCGGGTACAAGCCGGTCGAGGCGCAGCGCATGGCGCAGTCCGCGCGCGGCGAGGGCGACAACGTGGAAGCCATCATCCGCAAGGCACTCAAGGCGGCGCTGCGTTAAGCCGCGCGCGCGCAACATTCCGAAGATGATCCGATCCGTCCGCGAGGTTTCCGCGCCGAACGATCCCCGTGCCAGCCATGGCGGCGGGCAGACCGGCCTTGCCGGCCTCGTGGTCGCTGCGATCGGCGTCGTGTTCGGCGACATCGGCACCAGTCCGCTGTACACCCTGAAGCAGGCTTTCTCTCCGCACTACGGACTGATCGCCAACCACGACACCGTGCTCGGCATCCTGTCGCTGGTGTTCTGGTCGCTGATGCTGGTGGTCACCCTCAAGTACGTGACGATCATCATGCGCGCCGACAACGACGGCGAGGGCGGCATCATGGCGCTGATGGCGCTGGCGCAGCGCACGTTGCCGAAAGGCTCGAGATCGGCCTATGTCGTCGGCATCCTCGGCGTCTTCGGCGCGGCGCTGTTTTTCGGCGACGGGGTCATCACCCCAGCCATCTCCGTGCTTTCCGCGATCGAGGGTATCGAGGTCGTCGCGCCCCGCTTGAGCAAATGGATCGTGCCGCTCACCGTCGTGGTGCTGATCCTGCTGTTCGCAAGCCAGCGCTTCGGCACCGCCCGCGTGGGGCGGATTTTCGGCCCGATCACTGCCGTCTGGTTCCTGGTGCTTGCGCTGCTTGGCATCTTCAACATCGGCCACGCGCCCGAGGTGCTGAAAGCCCTGAACCCGTGGTGGGCGGTGACCTTCTTCGCCTCGCACGGCTGGCACGGCATCTTCATCCTGGGGGCCGTCGTGCTGGCGATCACGGGCGGTGAGGCCATCTACACCGACATGGGGCATTTCGGCGCCAAACCGGTCCGGTACGCCTGGTATTTCTTCGTACTTCCCGCGCTCGTGCTCAACTATTTCGGACAGGGGGCCCTGGTACTGGAGGATCCCACCGCGATCCGCAATCCCTTTTATATCGGCGTGCCCGAATGGGGCCGCATGGGCATGATCGTGCTCGCCACCGCCGCCACGTGCATCGCCTCGCAGGCGGTCATCACCGGGGGGTTCTCGGTGGCCCGTCAGGCCATGCAGCTCGGCTACATCCCGCGCATGCGCGTCAAGCACACGTCCAGCGACACCATCGGCCAGATCTACATCCCCAGCATCAACTGGGCGATGATGGTCATCGTGATCCTGCTGGTCGTGAGTTTCGGCACGTCTTCCTCGCTCGCCACCGCGTATGGCATTTCGGTCTCCGGCACGATGCTGATCGACACCCTGTTGCTCGCGATCGTGGCGAAGGCACTGTGGCCGCGCTGGCGTCTCTGGGTGTTGCCTCTCTGCGCGCTGTTTCTCGTCGCCGACGTCGGCTTCCTGATCGCGAACGGCGCCAAGATCTTCCAGGGGGGCTGGTTTCCGCTGGCGCTAGGGCTGGTGCTGTTCACGCTGCTGCGGACCTGGCGCCGCGGGCGCGAGCTGCTGCACGACGAGGTGGAGAAGGAAGGCATCCAGCTCTCGACGTTCCTGCCGGGACTCATGCTGGCCCCGCCCATGCGGGTGCCGGGCACCGCCATCTTCATGACCGCGGACAAGGGCGTGGTGCCACACGGGCTGCTGCACAATCTCAAGCACAACAAAGTGCTGCACGAACGCAACGTGTTCCTGACGGTGGAGACACTGCAGACGCCGTTCACGCCGCCGGGCCAGACCTTGCTGATCACCTCGATCGGCGACGATTTCTGGCGGGTGCTGATCCGCTTCGGTTTCATGGAGCGTCCCGACGTGCCGCGCGCACTGATGCAGTCGTGTGACTCGGGCGGCATCTATTTCGATCCGATGGACACGACGTATTTTGCGAGCCGGGAGACCATCGTGGCCGGTCGCCGACGCGGGATGCCGATCTGGCGCGATGCGCTGTTCGCCTTCATGCACCGCAACGCCGCGCCCGCGACGGGATTCTTCCGGATTCCCGGCAATCGGCTCGTCGAGCTCGGCGCGCAAGTGGAAATCTGATGCGTACGCCCCGCGCCCTTCCTGTGGGAGCGACCCCAGTCGCGTGCGGAGGATCCGGGCCCCGCGCGTGTCTTGGTTGCTGCGGTCGCGACTGGAGTCGCTCCCACCTGGGGTCCCACGTTCACGGGATAATGCGCGGATGATCGACGAGCGAGTGATTGCTGGCGCCGCAACGCGCGAGGACGTGGTAGCGGATGCGCATATCCGTCCGCAGCGGCTTGCCGAGTATCTCGGCCAGCGGGCGGTCCGCGAACAGATGGCGATCTACATCGAAGCGGCGCGTCGTCGCAGCGAAGCGCTCGATCATGTGCTGATCTTCGGCCCGCCCGGGCTCGGCAAGACCACGCTCGCGCAGGTGATCGCCAACGAACTGGGTGTCGGCCTGCGTCAGACCTCGGGCCCCGTGCTCGAGCGCCCTGGCGACCTGGCGGCGCTGCTCACCAACCTGCAGCCACGCGATGTGCTGTTCATCGACGAGATCCACCGGCTGAGTCCGGTCATCGAGGAAGTGCTGTACCCCGCGATGGAGGATTGCCAGATCGACCTCATGCTCGGCGAGGGCCCGGCCGCGCGCTCGATCAAGCTCGACCTTCCCGCCTTCACCCTGATCGGCGCGACGACCCGCGCCGGACTGCTGACGGGACCGCTGCGCGACCGCTTCGGCATCGTGCAGCGCCTCGAGTTCTACGAGCGCGACGAACTCCGCGCGATCGCGTTGCGCGCCGCGCGTATCCTCGCCATCGAATGCGACGAGGAAGGGGCCGACGAGATCGCGAGGCGCGCGCGTGGCACACCGCGTATCGCCAATCGGCTGTTGCGCCGTGTGCGTGATTTTGCGCAGGTTCGTGCCGACGGGCGCATCACGCGCGCTGCGGCCAATGACGCCATGGACATGCTGAGCGTGGATCCCGAAGGCTTCGATCCACTCGATCGCCGCATGCTCAAGCTCATCATCGAAGGCTTCGATGGCGGTCCGGTCGGCGTCGAATCGCTCGCGGCGGCGCTCAGCGAAGAGCGCGGCACGCTCGAGGATGTGATCGAGCCGTATCTGATCCAGCAGGGTTTCCTCATCCGTACCGCGCGCGGGCGCATGGCCAGCGCCAAGGCCTACAAGCATCTCGGACTCGCGCCACCCCCGCGCAGGAACGACATGCCGGCCACTGCCGGCCTCTTCGCCGACACCGAATCCGATTTCCCCCCTCCCCGCGAGCGGGGGTGAGTGCGTGCCGCTGGCAAGCCATGGCTTGCGCACGTGCGAACGCGCAAGCGGCGCGCTTGGGCCGGGGCACGAAGTGGCGTGCCGAGCGCGGGTGAGGGACAGGTAGTGGCGAAGCTGCCCCCCATCCGCCCTGCGGGCACCTTCTCCCCGTGGTCACGGGGAGAAGGCAAGAAGCGCTCGACCGTCGCGACTTCAGGATCGGTATTCGAGTGGCCGGTGCGGGTTTACTGGGAGGATACCGACGCCGGAGGCGTGGTGTTCCATGGTTCCTACGTGCGCTTCTTCGAGCGCGCGCGGTCCGAATATCTGCGGGCGCTGGGCATCGAGCAGTCGACGCTGCTGCAAGCGCGGGGCATCGTGTTCGCCATTGCCGGGATGGAACTCGGTTTCGTCGCGCCCGCCTATCTCGACGATGCGCTCATCGCCACCTGCGAACTTGTGCGGCGCGGTGCGGTCAGCTTGAGGTTCGAGCAGGAGTTGAGACGCGTGGAGGACCGGATGCTCATTGCGCGTGCCAGCGTGCGTGCGGCCTGCCTCGACGCTGCGGACTTCAGGCCCCGTGCCATGCCCGAGGGCCTCTTCGGGCCGGCATCTTCGTGACTGTACGGTGGCTATGCGTCGCATCGCGCCGGCACACTGCGGATCGTTCTGAAGACGCGCCATCCGATAGCATCCGTGCCGCACCGCCCCTGTGCGGCGGCATTCCCAACTCGGCAAGACACTTCACTGGAGCGGCTGGATGAATGGTGAACTCGACATCCTCGACCTGATTCTCGGCGCGAGCCTGCCGGTGAAGGCGGTGATCGTGATCCTGCTCGCGGCGTCCGTCGCGTCCTGGATGATCATCTTCCGCAAGCAGGCCATGCTCGACCGGGCAACGCGGGAGGCCGAAGTCTTCGAGGAGCGCTTCTGGTCCGGCGCCGACCTGGCCTCGTTGTTCAAGGAACTGTCTGCGCGCGGCGATCGCGTTGGCGGTCTCGCTGCGGTATTCACCGAGGGATTTCGCGAGTTCGCGCGCCTCCGGCAGCGCAAGTCGATGAATCCGGACACCGTGGTCGAAGGCGCGCAGCGCGGCATGCGCGTGACCCTGACGCGCGAGATCGACAAGCTGGAGCAGAGCCTCGAGTTCCTCGCCACGGTGGGTTCCACCAGCCCCTACGTCGGCCTGTTCGGCACGGTGTGGGGCATCATGATCGCGTTCCAGGGGCTCGCCAACGTGCGCGAGGCCACCATCGCGATGGTGGCGCCGGGCATCTCCGAGGCGCTGATCGCAACCGCGATGGGTCTGTTCGCGGCGATTCCCGCGGTCATTGCCTACAACCGCTATTCGACCAAGGTTGATCGGCTGCATTCGCGCTACGACACGTTTCGCGAGGAGTTCTCGACCATCCTGCAACGGCAGGTGCACGCCGATGACCATGTCTGAGCGGGCATCGGGCACCGCAACCGCCGCGATCCGGGTGGGCCCGACGGTACACGCCGGGAACGCGTTCCCGGCATTGCGGGTCCGCCCTGCGCACCGCGCAGGGGCTCGCCCGCAAGGGGGCGTTGAGGGCGGAAGCTCACGGGCTTCGACGGGGATCGAGACCCCGATGCCGACTTCCCCGGAGTCGACCCCGGAACCCGGGCTGGGGCGTATCCCATGGGCATGAGCACGGGCGGACGCGGTTCGGGCAGACGGCGGCGCGCGATGGCCGACATCAACGTCGTGCCGTACATCGACGTGATGCTGGTGCTGCTCATCATCTTCATGGTGACGGCACCGTTGCTCAATCTCGGCATCGATATCGAGTTGCCGAAGTCGAACGCCAGCAAACTCGAACAGCAGAAGGAGCCGATACTCGTCAGCGTCGCCCAGGACGGCGCGCTGTACCTGACGCTTGGCATCGGCGAGCGGGAAGCGGTGGACGCGGAAACCCTCAAGACCAAGGTGGGAGCGTTCCTGCGCAACAACGAGAACGTGCCGGTGCTGGTCGCTGGCGATGGCCGCGGGAATTACGAGACCGTCTACCAGGCGATGGTGCTGTTGCAGGAGGCCGGCGCCCCCCGCGTGGGCCTCATGAGCCAGCCGCTCGATCGATGAGTGGCGATGAGTTGCATCGGAGATGAGTCGCGACCGCAATGACATGAGCGATGGCGAACTGCGCGGATCGACCACGTCCAATGCACGGGCGTTGTTCTGGTCACTGGCCATCCACTTCATCCTGCTGGCGTTGCTGTTCCTGGGTCTGCGATGGTCACAGTCGCAGCAGCCGCTGAGCGTGGCCGGCCCCATCATCGAGGCGGCGCTGGTGATCGATCCCGAGGCCGCGGTCGCGCAGCCGACACCCCCGAAGCCGAAGCCGACGCCGCCGAAACCCAGGCCCGAACCCGAACCGGAACCCGAACCCGCACCGCCGGAACCGGAACCCGTGCCCGAACCGACGCCACCGCCCGCAGACGATCCGCGCGACCAGCAACTGATCGATGAACTCGGCCTGCTCGAGGCGGAAGAACTCGAGCGCGAGCAGGAAGAGATGCGTCGCCGCGAACAGATTGAACTCGAGGACGAAGAGCTGCGCGAGCGGGAACGGCGTGAGCGCGAGCGTGACGAGCAGCTCGAGGATCTCGAGCGCGACCGGCGCGACGCCGAGGAACAGCGCATCGAGGAGCTGCTGGAAGAGGAACGTGCCGCCGAAGAGGCGCGCCGGAATCCCGGCAACGAAGGCGACAGCGAGGAACTGCTCGCGCAATACGCGATGGCGCTGGCGCAGGTGATCGAACGCAACTGGACCCGGCCCGACACGGTGCCGCTCGGCTCCGAATGCCGGATCAGCATCATCCAGGCCCCCGGAGGGGACGTGGTCGGCGCCCGGGTGGATCCGAGCTGCCCCTACGACGAAATCGGTCGACGCTCGCTCGAAGCGGCGGTGATGCGGGCATCGCCGCTGCCGTACGAAGGATTCGAGGAGGTCTTCGTTCCCCAGCTTAATCTCAGGTTTACACCCGACGATCGATACTGACCTGACGCATCGCGACACCCGCCTTCAACAACTTCACAGGACCCGGCATGCACAAGATTTTTGCAGTCTTTATCGCGGCGATCGTCTTCAGCGCCCACGCCATGTCCCAGGAACTCGATATCGACATCGTCGGCGGCACACCCTCGGCGCTGCCGATCGCGGTGGTGCCGTTCGCGAACGAGTCGAACGCCCTGCCACCGGATACCGATATCGCGCAGGTCATTTCGGCCGATCTCAGCCGCAGCGGGCAATTTCGCTCGCTGCCGCGCGAGGACGTGATCGACAATCCGCGCATCGGTGACATCCGCTTCGATACCTGGCGACTGCTCAAGCAGGACTTCCTCGTGGTGGGACGCCTGGTGGACGGCGAGGCGGGCAGTTATCGCATCGAGTTCGAGTTGCACGACGTCGCGCGCCAGCAACGGCTGCTCGGCCTTGCGTTGTCCGCGCGCTCCGGTGACCTGCGCAGCGCGGCGCACCAGATCGCGGACCTCATCTACGAGAAGATCACCGGCGTGCCCGGCGCTTTCTGGACGCGTATCGCGTACATCACGTCGACCGGTATTGGTGACAACCGCAGCTTTGCGCTGATGGTTGCCGACTCCGACGGCTTCAACCCGCAGAGCCTGCGGCGATCGACGCAGCCGCTGCTTTCGCCCGCCTGGTCTCCGGACGGTCGCCGCATCGCCTATGTCTCGTTCGAACGCGGCAATTCCTCGATCTGCGTGCAGGACATCGCGACCGGGCAGTTCCAGGTCGTCGCGTCCAATCGGGGTATCAACGGGGCGCCGGCGTTCTCGCCGGACGGCACCCGGCTCGCCATGGCGCTGTCGGTCTCGGGAAATCTCGAGATCCATGTCATGGACCTGGCTTCCCGGCGTACTACCCAGATCACGCGGCATTTTGCGATCGACACGGAGCCCCAGTGGTCGCCGGACGGCCAGTCGATCTACTTCACTTCCGACCGGGCGGGCAAACCGCAGATCTACCAGGTGAGCGCGGGCGGGGGTTCCCCCACGCGGCTCAGTTCAGTCGGCGAGTACAACTCCCGGGTGTCGGTCGGCTACGACAACAAGCGCTTCGCGATGGCGCAGGGCAACCGCAATGTGTATCGTATAGCGGTTCTGGACCGTACCCGTGGCGGTGCGGGCGAGGTCGACGTGGTGTCACCGGGTCGCCTCGACGAATCGCCCAGCTTCGCGCCGAACGCGAGCATGATTCTGTATGCGGCGCGCGAAGGCGGGCGCGGGGTCCTCTACTCCGTTTCCACCGACGGCCGGGTCCGCCAACGGCTGGTCCTGGCGGATGGAGACGCCCGGGAGCCTGCGTGGTCGCCCCGGCGGCAACGCTGAACGGCTGGATTGCGCGAACTCCGCCCGACCCTTCCGGCCCATTAGAATCGGTATGGAAGGATCGTTTCCGCTGCAGCCCGCACCCTTCAATCTGGATCGCAAGCCATCGCCCGCTAGTGGTGACGTATTCCGAAACCCGGTTTCCTGAATCCAAATCCAATAATCGTTCAAACCACAAACCGTTCAAGGGGATTAAGAAATGAAAAATACTGCCCGCCTGTTGCTCGCGGCCCTGCTCGCCACCGGCGTCGTGGCCTGTGCCAAGAAGACCAAGCCGGAAATGCCCGCCGAACCCGCGCCTGCGCCAATGCCTGCCGATCGCGGCGATGGCATGGCCGATGACGGCAAGTACGGCCCGGACGACCTGGACAGCGACTCCTGCCTGCGTCAGCGCGTCGTGTACTTCGATTACGACCAGTCGGACATCAGCAGTGAAGCGTCGGCCACGCTGGCGTGCCATGCCAAGTACCTGAGGGATCGTCCGAGCGCCATGGTGACCCTGGGCGGTCACGCCGACGAGCGCGGTTCGCGCGAGTACAACCTCGGCCTCGGTGAGCGTCGCGGCAACGCCGTTGGTTCGGTGCTGCAGGCCCAGGGCGGTTCGGCCTCCCAGCTCAACGTCGTCAGCTACGGTGAAGAGCAGGGCACCTGTTCCGACACCAGCGAGAGCTGCTGGTCGCAGAACCGCCGCGTGGAAATCGCGTACACGGCGAAGTAGTCGCCGTGGGATTACGGTCGTGCGCGTTCGCGGCCAAGCCGCGAAGCAATGACCGATGGTCGTGATTAATAAAGCCCGCGCGTCCTGCGCGCGGGCTTTGTCGCCTGGCCGGGCAGGGGTCGGGCGGGTGGGAAGCGGGGACGCGATCGACACGTGAAGCCACCTCTCAATACGGGCAGAACCATGAGCCATCCGCACTACGTCAAGTGGCTTGGGGCGGTCCTTGCGACCGCCGCAGTGCTTTCACACGGCAACGCGATCGCACAGGAAGGCCGTTTGAGCCTGGCTGAACGCGTGGAACGCATGGAGCGGCAGCTGCAGGGGCAGCAGGGCGGAGCCACGCTGGAACAGCTCACCCGTCTCAATGAGCTCCAGAGTGAAGTGCGCGAATTGCGCGGTCTCGTCGAACAGCAGCAGTTCGAACTCCAGAGCCTCAGGAAGAGTGCGGAGCTCAATGCGCGCATCGATCGATTCGACGGAACGTCGAGCGCTGCCGCGGCGGCAGGCGAGCGCGCGCCCTCGATCGACAGCAATCCGCAGGAACCCGGTTCCAGCCCGCAACAGGGTTTCGAGGACGTACCCCCCTCCGGGGATGTGTTCGAGCCCGTCGCGGATCCTGCTCGCGGAATTACCCGCGATCGGCGTCCGCCGAGCGACGCGATCGACCTGACGACGCTGCCACCGCCGTCGGGCGGAGTGGCAGGTGCGGAGGAAAAGGCGGAGTACGACGCCGCGCGGGCGATGCTCGATGCGGGCCAGTACGCCAGCGCAGCGCGCGCGTTCGCCGAATTCGTGCGCAGGCATCCCGACGGGGAACTCACCGCGAATGCCCTGTACTGGCTCGGCGAGTCGTACTACGTGACACAGAACTTCCAGATTGCGCTCGATACGTTTCGCGATCTGGTTGCCCGCTTTCCAGACAGCAACAAGGTGGCCGATGCCATGCTCAAGATCGGCTATTGCCATTTCGAACTGCAGCAGTTCGACGACGCCGAAGTTGCGCTCAACGAAGTGATCACGCGTTATCCCGACACCACGGTGGCGCGACTGGCCCAGGGTCGCCTGCGCGCGTTGCAGACGGATCGAGGCTCGCGCTGAGTCCTGCCGCCGTCCCATCTTCCGCGGCCGTCGTTGCCGCCGGCGAGAACGGGCAGGAAGATCCGGCCCGCCTGCGCGTCACCGAGATTTTCCATTCACTGCAGGGCGAGGCGCAGTCCTCGGGCTGGCCCACGGTGTTCGTACGCCTCACGGGTTGCCCGCTGCGCTGCACCTACTGCGATACCGCATACGCGTTCCACGGCGGCGAATGGCACACGATCGATGCCATCGTGACGGAGGTGCGCGGGTACGGTGCGCGACGCGTGTGCGTGACCGGTGGTGAACCGCTGGCGCAGAAGCGGTGCATCGACCTGCTGCGGCGGCTTTGCGACGCGGGCTTCGAAGTTTCCCTCGAAACGGGGGGCGCCCATGACGTGGCCCCGGTCGACCCCCGCGTATCACGCGTCATTGATCTGAAGACGCCGGGCTCTGGCGAAGTCGCGCGAAACCGGTGGGAAAATCTCGAACTGTTGACGCCAGGCGATCAGGTCAAGTTCGTGATCTGCGATCGCCGCGATTACGAGTGGGCGCGGGCGACCGTCGCCGAACATGAGCTTCCACGTCGTTGCGATGTGCTTTTCTCGCCGAGCCATGGGCAGATGCACGCCGGTGACCTGGCGGACTGGATACTCGAGGACCGGCTCGATGTGCGCCTGCAGCTGCAGTTGCACAAGCAACTCTGGGGCGAGGCGCGGGGTCGGTGACCGCTTCGAGCGTGCGGGATGAGCTGCCCGGGCCGGCAGGAGGAAAGCCCCGGGCCATCGTGCTGCTGTCGGGCGGCATGGATTCCGCGGTCGCCCTGGCCATTGCGCGCGAGCAGGGTCACGCCTGCCACGCGTTGAGTCTCGACTACGGTCAGCGGCATGGCGCCGAGCTCGACGCTGCTCGCCGGATCGCCGCAAAGGCCGGCGTGGTCGAACACAAAGTGTTGTCACTGGACCTGCGAGCGTTCGGCGGGTCGGCGCTCACCGCCGACATCGCGATTCCCGACCACGAGCGCGCCCCCGGGGCGATGCTGACGAGCCGGACGCGAGCCGCCGGAACGCCGACCGATGCGGGCGAAGCCGTCGAACCGGAGCACATCCCGATCACCTACGTTCCCGCCCGCAACACGATCATGCTGTCGCTGGCGCTCGGCTGGGCCGAAGCCGTCGACGCCTCGGCGATCTTCATCGGTGTCAACGCGGTGGACTATTCGGGCTATCCCGATTGCCGCCCGCAGTTCGTGACGGCGTTCCAGCAGCTGGCGAATCTCGCAACGCGCGCGGGCGTGGAAGGACGCGGTGTCGTGATCCAGGCGCCGCTGCTGTCCATGTCCAAAGCCGATATCGTGCGTGACGGCGTGCGCCTCGGCGTCACGTTCGCCGACACCGTGACCTGCTATCGCGCTGACGGGAAAGGCCGCGCCTGCGGTCGCTGCGACGCCTGCGTGCTGCGCCGCGAAGGCTTCCTCGACGCCGGCGTCGACGATCCGACGCGATACATCCGGTGAACGCATCCGGGCGAGACGCGTCGGCCATGCCTGACTGCACTCCCCGCGTCAGGCAGTCGGCGATCGCACAATGGGACGGCACCGGCGAGCGCGACCACGCACCCTCGGGAAACCTCTGAACACCTTCAGGGGTTCCGCGGTACAGCGATGCGGTCTGACGCTTCCCGAAGGACATGGTCAAACCTTCCCAGGGTCGATTCCATCCGGTTCCGTGTGCGGGCGCTGTTGTTCCTTGTCGCCACACTGCCTAGACTTGCCGACCCCGCGGGAATCAGGATCATGCAGTTGATCGCGGTGTCGTCGGTCGCATGATTCCGCGCGATACGCCTGGCTCGCCGGTGCAAGTCGAACTCGAATGGGTCGTTAGCTCAGTGGTAGAGCTGCGGACTTTTAATCCGTAGGTCGCTGGTTCGAATCCAGCACGACCCACCATTTAATCAATGAGTTACGAACTAAACGACTGTAGTCTGGTGTGCGGTACAGTGTCGGTACAGTGCCGCGACTGAGAACTCATGACAACGCTCCGGATGGTTTCCGGTGCCCGGCGCGGTTGTGATAACCGACTCCCCAGTTCCGAATTAACTGGGCCTACCTAAGGTAAAGGGGTGGGGCAGAGTGCTCAATCGCGGCCACTTCCTGCGAAGCCAACCAGAGAAGTTGTCGGTCGGGCCGCGACTGGCACGATGCGCTGTTCTGAGTGCACGGGCGCGCAGCCAGTGCGAGCTTGATCGTGGCAGCCCACCTTCGCCGAGTCGGCTCTGCCGCCTGAAACGCTCACGATGGCCGGTTGTCTCCCGGTGCTAAAGTAGCTCTTGAAGCACCCCGTCAATGGTCTTTGCTCACGTTGCAATGTCTCGAATCAAGGCACCCACCACCGGAGCCGCACCAATGACGGAAGAATTCGAACCATACGGCGGCACCCTAAAGTCGCCGCAGCTGGCTGACGCCGAGATCGAGTTGCAACACATCGAGCTGGAACTACTTAACGACCGATCCCAACATCTCAGGAGCTTCATCGACCAGTATTTCTGCTACTCACGGGGCTATGTTAATCGCCGCGGAAGGGCGCACTGGGAGGGAGTGATGTGGAAGGAGTCTGTCTCGGTCGAGGCGGCCAAGATTTCCGACCGGAAGCAGGTGGTGAAGGAACACGCAGTGCCAATTCGCGTCATCACGAGCAAACTGAAGGCGTTGAAACCTGCGGGATTGCTGACAACAACGCGCATCGCAGAAGTGCTCGATCGTTACGTACGCTTCGCGACCATCTCCAAGGAGGAGGACTTGGCTTTGAGGCAGCTAGGACTAAGCAGCAAGATGCCTTCCGGATTTCATGAGCCGGGGCATGCGGACCACGACGACGTCTTCTCACGTTACCGAGTCGCTGGCATAGCTTTAGCATCCAAGCCTCTGACGTCGGAGTCAGAGTCTTGACTGACTATTTGAGCCCACATTCCACGGAATGAGTGCTGCACGAGCGCCTGGGCCGCCATTCAATTCGGCAGTCAACGACTAGCCGGAAAATATTCGAACCGAACCCGAGATAAACTAACCCCATCGCAAGGAACTACCGGGCGTCGAGGGCCTGCGGCACGTAGACCCGCTTTAGAGGCAAGAGCCCTTTGTGCTCCGAGTCAAACGCTTCGTAGTGGGCGAGAATCAAGCCTACGAATTCATCTCCGTCGATCAAACGCAGATTTGACTTGCTCTGCTCGAAACTTCGGCTTGACGGGCTATAAGTACCTAGAGTGATGAAGAGTCCGTACTCGCCGGGAGACAGCTTTCCGTACAGCGCAGACACGTCTTTGTCTGTTGCCGTACCCGCACTGCTTTTCACTTGAACCTTGATGATGGGCGGCTCGATGCCAAGGTGGTCTTTATGCGCAATCACATCGATGCTTGGCTCATTTCGGCGTGTCAATCGGGCGTGATAGCCCATGCACTGCAGCAGATGCATCACGAAACTCTCTAGCGGCAGACCTTTCAGTTCCTGCGAGAGTCGCTTGAGAATGAAATCTTGGGTAGTTTCCTCGATGTCTTCCGCCACAGCCGCGACCGACTCGTCGTCGGAGACAGGTGGCGGCTCCACGACCCCACCCTCCGCAAACGTCCGGAATTCGTCTGCGTAATTCTTGATCTGGAAGAGACTCAACGCAGAGCCGATCTCGTACAGGGCTCCTTGCGAAAACTTTAACCGAGGCACATGGCGCAACCACTGGACAGCGCGGCGGTGTGGATAAGAGGCTTGCCCTGCAGCCGCATACTGGTAGTCGCCAACAATTCGCCCAAGATGGATCTGCTTATCCTGTTTGGACGGATATGCAACCAGATCGCCCTTCTTCATCTCATGCACGAAGCGGAATGGAACGCCGGAGAGGGTCGCAATGCCGCCCTGCTTTGCGTTCGGAAAACTAGCCACGTACTTCGCACGATAATGTTCGCGATCCGCGCCCAGCAACGAGAGATCACCCATCTCTGCCCAGCCGATCGCTATGCAGTCCTGTGCTAGGAAAAGCTGGTCGGCGTCGCCGGTTCGGCCTGCGTGTATTCCCCATAGGGCTGGGTTAGTCATTCAAAGATTCCTCGGGCACGGCCAGCTCGTCGGCTACGGATTGAAACGCGTCAAGGGCGGCCTGGAGATTCTCGACGATCTCCAGCGCTATCACGTCCGGCGGCGGCAAGCTGTCGATGTCGTCCAAGCTGTCGTCTTTGAGCCAGAAGATATCGAGGTTGAGCTTGTCGCGCTTCAGCAGGTCAGCTATCTCGAACTTGCGGAAGCGTTCGCCTTCCTTGCGTTTGCCGCGTTGGCCGGCCTTGTAGCTGGCCTTGAAGTCGTCCAGATCGGACGGCTTGAGGGGACTCTTCTTCAGGGTGAAGTGTACGTTGGTACGAAAGTCGTAGATCCACAGTGCCTTGGAGTTTGGCTTGCCGTCGGCGCGTGGCGGATGCTTGTCGAAGAACAGCACGTTGGCTTTGACGCCCGGCTTGTAGAAGATCCCGGTAGGCAAGCGAACGAGAGTGTGAAAGTCGAACTGCTGCAGCAGACGGCGGCGGATTCCTTCACCGGCACTTCCAGCCTCGAACAGCACGTTATCCGGCAGCACGACTGAAGCACGGCCATCGCCCTGCATGATGGTCATGATGTGCTGGAGGAAATTGAGCTGCTTGTTGGAGGTGGTGAACTTGAAATCCTCGCGCTCGTAGTCATCCCGCTCGGTGTCCACCTCGCCATCTTCGCCGATCACCTTGTAACTCGACTTCTTGCCGAATGGCGGGTTAGTAAGGACCACGTCGTAGCGATCGCCCGAGTCGAAGGCGAGCGCGTCGCCCGAACGGATCGGCGACTCTCCGTTGCCGATGCCGTGCAGATACATGTTCATGGCGCAGAGCCGTACGACTTCATCCACGATGTCCGTACCGCTAAGGGATTTTTCGCGCACCTTCCGCTGCTGTGCGCGATCCTGCGCGTTCGGCTTCATGTGCTCGTAGGCAGAGAGTAGGAAGCCGCCCGTTCCACTAGCCGGGTCATGCACGGTCTCGCCTACCTGTGGGTCGACCATTTCGACCATCGCGTCGATCAGCGGGCGTGGGGTGAAGTATTGCCCGGCGCCTGATTTCACCTCAGCCGCGTTCTTCTCCAGTAAGCCCTCGTAGATCGTTCCTTTGACGTCCACGCCGATGCCGATCCAGGTCTCGCCATCGATCAGCGACACGACGCGCTTGAGCTTGGCCGGATCAGTGAGCTTGTTCTGCGCCTTGCGGAAAATCGTGCCGATTAGGCCCTTCTCCTTGGACAAGGCCTCCAGCGTGTGGCGGTAGTGCAGCTCCAGCTCGTCACCAGCCAACGGCGCCAGCTTGGCCCATCGCCACTTCGCGGGAATGGCCGACGGCTCGCCGAGCAGTTCCGTACGCTCCTCGTCCATCTTCAAGAATAGGAGGAAAGTGATCTGCTCGACGTAGTCGCCGTAGCTTATGCCTTGGTCGCGCAGGACGTGGGCGAAGTTCCAAACCTTGGAAACCAAGGATGAGTAGTCGTTCGCCATGCTCAATCGTCCCGCTTCTTGTTCTTTCTCTTGTTGCTCTTCTCGTTGCTAGTCGCGTCGTCGAAGTTACGCCGCCACCACTCTTTCCCCCAGCTGATGACGTTCTGGCCTGCTTCCTTTGCTTGCTCGACCGCATCCTCGGTGACGACCGAAATTCGGTCCGGTGTCGACGGCCGCCGAGCAAAGACGGCCGACAAAGCGGCTATCTCGGCCTGGTACACGTGAGGATGCAACGTACTAGTGCTCAACCAACTCATGACACCGGAAGCCGAAACTTCGACCGCGGCCGCCTTCGCCGCGCGAATCGCTTTCAGCCGGCACCAGGCTTCGCGCAGGAAGCAGAGATTGTCGTCCAGTCGCCATCGCACATAACGTGAGGCGATTTCCTGCGATTCCGCGGGTTGTCGACCTTCCACCAGCGCGGCCTTCTGCCGCATCGCCCCATCAGCCCGCGCAATCAACCGGGCCAGCGCCGCGGTGGCGTCATCAGCCCATTCGCGATAAGTCCTGTCCTTCACCAACTGATCCAGCTTTGCCTTCAGTTGCCCGGATTGCCGCTGGCTGAGGATGGGCAAAACTGCGCCCAGCACCAAGGCACCGGCGGGTCCAAACACCAGCAGCCCGACGCCAATGCCCACGAAATTGCCGGCGACCGCGAGGCCGGCGCGAGTCCCACCATCGAGGAGCACCTCCTGGAATGCCTGAGTACCTGTGATCTCGTCGCGATTCATGCGTTCCACATTGCGGATCCCACTCAGTATCACAGTGAACAAGGGCACTTCCGGGTGCAGCATGCCGTCGCCGGCGTCGAGCGAGGAGCGAGTTACGTGTTCGACGACTTCGTTGCTGTAGCCCTGCACGAAATGCACCTGGTCCGCCCATCCCGGCAGCTCGTCGCCCGATCGCCCTGCCAGTTCGCTTGCAATCTCGGCGTTGGCGATCACCGGGTACTCGTGACCTTGGTCGAAGTGGCGCGCGAGGCCCGACAGGTCTTCCATGTCTTTGACCTGGAATTTGATGCCATCTACCGATATGTCCCATCCGGACTGGTTTGACGTCCCCGGGAACTCTACGACGTGGCCCTGTTCGATCAGTTGCGCCGCTACAACGCGTTCGGCCACGTAGCCCTT
>JBGTIG010000406.1:0-5537 GCA_041745755.1 Lysobacterales bacterium | reverse complement strand
CATCCGGGCGGTTAGCTCAGCGGTAGAGCACTACCTTGACATGGTAGGGGTCACAGGTTCGATCCCTGTACCGCCCACCACCTTTACCTGAATAAACAGCCAGTTAGGTGAATCGGATCGGAGCCGATTTCTTCCAGTACGGAAAATGTACGGAAAAGCGGCCTGCGAAACTGCCGCACCACAGCCACGCGATTGCCACGGGTGCAACTCTGCCTAACCCTCGCTAACTTCGTCGCGCGTTGTGTCGCCTTCGTCAGCAAGCGCACGCAAGTTCGATACGAGCCAGCATCCCTCGCGATCCTCTAACGCGAGCACGGCGAAGCATCCGTACGACCACGCGCGCGACGCTGTGCGAGCCTCGAATGACTTGCCCCCTTGCAAGGCCACTCGCACCCGCGTTCCGATGGCGTGGCGCGCGTTCCATTCGTCCGGGCATTGGAAGGGCGGGGCATTACCTGTGTGCTGGGTCAGCATGCCCCAAGCCTATGTGCGCGCGAGTCTCACCCAACGCGAGGGAGTCGAGGATTCCAATTTCCCGAACTGACCACGCGACTTTCCTGCTAACTGCGCGTATTGCAGCGTGCCCGCCCCAGACTTCCTCCACCCCCTTAGGGTCGGTCGCTGACGCGCGAAAAAGCGCGCTACTAGCCGGGGCTGTTTCCTACCCCATAAGTCTGCGGCGGGGGGGGGGCGTAAACTCTCGGGGGCTGCGACTATGGGCAATAGAATTCGCGCCGCGGGGATTCGGAGCGCCACCCGATTACGATACTTTCGCTGGATTGACACTGGGGAGAGGGCTGATGCGAGCAACAGTTTGGGTTCTAGCAATACTTTTGTCCGGGTGCAGCGCGAGCAGTATCAACACCCGCGATCCGGCCCGCAGCTCTTACGGGCCGTCGAATGAGGCGGCTACGGATGGCGAAATCAGCTACTGCAACGCGGGCGCGAAGTTCGTCCGCAACGCCAGACGCGAGGACGCCTACAAGAAAATGCATGCGGCATGCGATGGCCGGTACGAGATCGTGCGCGAGGAAGATCAGATGGCGATCTGCTATCCGCAGCGCCGCATTTGGTTCAAGTGCGAAAGCTGACCGCGTAGGAACGGACGACCAAGGGACCGTCATGAGCGCTGGCACTATTCTGCTGATCGTCGTCATGGCGGTGATTGTCTATTCGATTATTCGAAAGAATCGGAAGACGTCCACCTCAGAGGTTCTCCCCTACATCGCAAGGCTCGGTGGCACGGGACGTTATGAATTCGACATCGTGGGCGAGTCCAAGTATCAGGATGCGCTGGAGCGCATCTGCGGGGGTCGAACGGAGGACGGCGCGAACGACCTGGTGGACGCCACTCTGTATCAGGAGGATTCCAACCCGCACGACTCGCAAGCAGTCCGTGTTGATATCGAGGGGCTTACCGTCGGCTACCTGTCACGCGACGATGCGCACGCCTACCGCAAGCAGCTGGACGCGCTAGGCCAAGGGCCACTCGTTGCCGTTTGCAAAGCCAAGATCGTAGGAGGCTGGCAGCGTGGCAAATCGGATCGTGGCCACTTCGGGGTGAAGCTCGACTTGCCGGTGATATAACGCGGGCGCACCGACTCCAGCCTGAAATTGTTTCGGTTTAGGACGCTGGCGGGGATCGCGCGGTTTCGTCCGGCAACGTGCCGACTCTTCACCTGCCCCCCGGCGCGATAGTGAATTGTTTATTCCGGAAGCCCCGGCAAATCGCGGCGGAGACCTGTCATCCCGCGTTCGACACCGTGGGTACGGGCAGGTTCGGCAGAACCCAACACCGCTATGCGGTGTCTTGGGAGTGCTGCGGAGGCCGGTTAGCGACGGAAGCCTCCTCGAGGCCGCGAGTCCAGCACCCGCGCGCTATCAGCTTCGATTTCGGCGTTTGTGGCCGCCGTGCATCTAGAGCGGATGCAGCAAGAGCAGGAGCAGCAGAGCAAGAGCCCTTGAACATCTACTAAAGAGGACCTCTAGCGGCACCTATGCAGCAGCCCTGTAGGGTTCTCTAGCGGCACCTATCACGAACCGCAGACGGTATAGCGCGGCCGTCGGCTTGCGGTCAGGACGTGGCGCGCGCGGGGGGGTTTCGATGGTCAGCAGGCCAGACTCCACTAGCCGCCGACGGGCATTATAAAATGCCCGACGCTCAAGGGAGAATGCATCGCGGCACTGCGACCAAGGCAAAGCGATGCGCCCATTGTTGTGGCCGTCATAGCGCCGGTACGCCAGACAGAGCACCTCCTTCGCCACACTATTGAGCGAGCGCCACGCAGGCGAATCCCAACATGCAAACGGGACGCTCGCATGGCCACTTATGGGCTGGCTGTACGCGGACGCCACGATTCGGCATACCTCGCGCTCGTCGAGTGGCGGCTCGCAGTTTGCGTTCACGGCAAGCACGGACTCCAGTTCCTCCCTCTCCGGAATGCCCTTGCGATGCGCGGAAGCAGCCATCCGAAATAGCGATGCGTTGCGCTCCCCCGTTGGGATCGGCCCCGTCCGCATCGGCACGTTGACCACGGGCGGCGGCTCGATTCCAAACGCACGCAGGAAATCGGCATAGGTGTACGGCTCCCCCTCGCGGACTTCCAGCAACCTCGACAGAACCCGCTCGCCCTTGTGGTGCTCGAAGCCAGGAACGCGAACGACTCGCGCAACGTCGGCCATTAGCGCATCACCGTCGAACCGCTCGGCCAGTGCCTTTTGAAGCCGAACGAAATCAGGCAGCGGGCAATCGCGAACCCGCCAAAACGCATGAAACCTGCCGGGCGAGGTCTGGGTAATGATATGCGGAGGCAAAGGGGCGGCTTCCACAGGCGCCAGTGGTGAACCGTCCAGATCAACGAATAGTGCGCGCACCGCTCGGATGTTTTCGCGTTTGCGATGGCGCGTGCCGTCATTGACGTTCACCAGAACCGCTACAGCGGCCCCCTTTGCGTTTCGCTTGGCAAGCTCAGGCGCAAGCCGCGCAAACGATCCTAGGCGGCTGTAGGCGAGCCCACGGCGCGGTCCCGGACGCTCCGGATAGGTCTGGAACAGAAATGCACCGTTCCCCCCCAGCGCCCGCACGAAACGCGCTGCGTCTTCCGTCGGAATGTCGGTGCCCATTCATGCCCACCCTGCCAGTGCAGGCATCTCGGGGCGCGCGCCATCGGTGAGCAGGTCGCGAACAGCGTCGAGCAAATCCGCGGCCTCTGGCACCCCAAGGGCAGGATCGTCGGTCGTGAGCGAGTATCGGTCGAGCTGGTCAATCGCGAGCGCCAATGCAAAGCGCGTGAGTTCTAGCGCGCGCGCCGAAGCGGGGTTACCATTGGCACCGCTATTTCCGGTCAGGGAGTAGTGTTTACCCGAAGCCCTCAGGTTGCCGCCTTTGGGCTTCGTCTTTTCTGAGGTTGTCGTCATGCGGCTTCTCTCACTCCTTCTGGCAGTAGGCCGTCCTGATTGATGGCGGTGCGCAACTGCAATCTCGCGGGAAGCGAGCGCAGCGAATCGAGCAAAACGTACCTTCGTGCGCCGATGCTGAAAGTTTCGAGCATGCCGTCGCGAGCCAGCGAAAACGCAACTGTTCGGCTAATACCGTGTTCGCTGCACGCTGTCACAAGCGGGCGATAAGCGGGGTTCTTATGGTCTTCCAACGCTTCCTCCAATACCGCACGAACGGTGCGGCCATGCAGGAAATGCTAGGGGCTTGAGAATGTTTTGCACACCTCTACTGGCATCAAGTATTTGCGCGCGTTTTCTCGGTTGCGCCTCAGCTCAGAGACCCAATCCGGCGAGCGCACGCGCCGCCTGCTCGCGAGAAAGATGCTTGTAGTGCGCTTCGATCATGCGGACGGACGTGCCTGCAATCTCAGCGGTCGTCATCAAGTCGAGTCCGCCGGTGATCAGGTCGGTGATTGTGGAATGGCGCAGCGCGTAGGCGGTGGCGTCCTCAGGCAGACCGGCGTTTCGCGCAGCATCCTTGAATGGCCATTTCCATGCGTCCTTGCTCCAAGCCGACCCGTTGATGCGCGCAAACAGTGGCGCGCCGGGCATCTTGAGTCGCGTCTGTGCCTTGAACATGGAAGCAGTCACAGGCGGCAGTAGTAGCTTTCGATCCTGGCCCGACTTGTCCTTGCCAATGCTGAGTTCCGAACGCCGGGCGTCGAAGTCCCGAACGCAGAGCGCTGCCAGTGCGCCGGGGCGCAGCGGCAGCAGGCACAGCGCGTGAGCGAATGCCCTTAGATCGTCTGGGAGCGCTGCCAGTAGCGCCCGCCGTTGATCGCGGTCCAAATACACCCGGCGACGCGCGCCTGCCGTCAGGGGCTTCAGGGGTACGCGCCACGCGCGATTGGTGAGGACTTGTCCACGGTCCAGTGCAAGGTTCAACGCGGCGCGGAGGCAAACCATATCCCGATTGATCGTGGCCGCTGCGCGCGGGCGGGTCGTTGCCGCTCCAACCTTGGTCCGAGTCACGAGGGCCGGACGCTTGGTCAGACGCTCTCGCCACGAACGGACGTGCTCGCGAGACAACTTGTGCAGCAGCACCTTCGCAATCGGATCGCCGTATACGTAACGGGGGAAACGCTTCGCCGCGTCGGAATTGGTGACGGCATATTGCTCGCAGGCTTGGCGCACGCTGATCGCCGCCGTCGCACCGCCTTCCGAGAGATGCGCAAACCATTCACGAGCCTCAGCCGACGCGGCAGAGAATCGTTCGCTTTGCGGAAGATGGCCCCAATCCCCTAGCGCACGGAGATGCTGCCGCTGGGTCTCGCTGTCGTAGTACCGGGCGATCCAGTTCCCGCCTTTGCCGACCTTGGAAGGGCGGTAGCCAAGAAATTGGCCGGTCGCTAGCTTGTGCCAGAAGGGCTCGCGTCGCGCGACCAACTTTTCCCGGCTTCGTACGGTGCTCAAGTCCATGGTCGCGGCCCCTTTTCGTCGGCGTACGGAAATAGTACGGAAAACTGCGGCGTACAGCTAGGGGCTCGTGAGTACTGGAAATGCAGGCATGGCGCGGACTTCGGTACGGGTTGGAACGGGTAGAAACGGGTGTCCCCTGCATTGACATGGTAGGGGTCACAGGTTCGATCCCTGTACCGCCCACCACCTGTTGCAGAACGGTCCATCGGGGCAGCTCCTGCACGCAGGATTGATACCTCCCCGGGGTCCGTGATGGGCCGTGTCGGCTCTGCGCATGGGCGGCGACGGCTCCGCGCAAGTCCCGGGGGGCGCATGCGATGATTCGGGCGTCCACGCCGGCCCGGTCCCTCCATGTCGGAGCACCTCGATTCACTCGAGACCGCCGTCACCTGCATCCTGTCCGCGACGGGTGGGCGCATGGTGCTCGCGGCGCCACTCGGAATCGGCAAGCCGCATCGTCTGCTGAATCACCTTTATCAGCGGGTCGCCGCGGATCCCGCGCTGTCGCTGACGATACTGACGGCGTTGTCGTTGACCCCGCCACGCGCCTCGAGCGATCTCGAGCGGCGATTCCTCGACCCGTTCGTGGCGCGGCACTTCGGCGCCGACTTCCCGGTCCT
>JBGTIG010000405.1:0-7163 GCA_041745755.1 Lysobacterales bacterium | reverse complement strand
CGGCCCGGCGCTGTCGCCGAGGCGATGCGAACGCGCGAGCCGCGCGCCGAGCGCCTGCATCTCGTCGGCGCTCAACGGTTGCGCGCGCAGCGGCAGCTCTTCGTCGCCCGGCAACTCCGCAGTGGCAGTGGATGCCGACGCACCCAAGGTGCGCAGCATCGCCCGCAACTTGCGCCACCTTGCGCTCAACCGGAGTGGTTCCTGCATCTCGCGAGTATCGCGCATGCACGCGGAAAGGGTCTGGCGTGCCGGGCGTTTATCCGATCGCAGCCGCCCGCTGCCGGCGAGGGGCAGTCTGTTCCACCCGGTTTTCCCGAGCAGCGATCTCAGCCGAGCGAGCTCGGCTGCTACGGGGGTGCGGGGAACGCGTGGATTCCGCAGGTGCCGAGCTTGCCCGGCACGGGGTCGGCTACTCCTTCCATGGCTCGGCGAGATGCCGCATCCAGAACGCCATCGTGGCGGTCAGGAAATAGTCCCGGTTGGCCTTCTTGCGGAAGCCGTGGCCTTCGTCCGCCTGCTCGAGATACCAGACTTCCGTGCCGTTGGCGCGAACCGCCCTGACGATCTGCGCAGCCTCCGAGGCCGGCACGCGCGGGTCGTTGGCACCTTGCGCGACGAACAGGGGCTTGCGGATCTCGCCGGCCCGCGCCAGTGGCGCGATGCGCGCGAAGTGCGCTGCCATCGCCGGATCGCGCTCGTCGCCGTACTCGGCGCGACGCAGGTCGCGGCGGTAGTCCTCGGTGTTCGCAAGAAAGGTGCGGAAGTCCGAGATACCCACGATCTCCACGCCCGCCCGCAACCGGTCGCCGTAGTGGACCATCGCCGCGAGCACCATGTACCCGCCATAGCTTCCGCCGTACACGCCGACCCGGTTCGCGTCGAGGCCGGGTTGCTTCGCGATCCAGTCGAGCAGCGCTCCGATGTCCCTGACCGAGTCCTCGCGTCTCACCCCGTTGTCGAGCGCAAGGTAGGCCTTGCCGTAGCCGGAGGAACCGCGCACGTTCGGCACCAGCACTGCAATGCCGAGGTCGTTCGCGAGAAATTGCGCGGCAGGATCGAATGTCGGTCGCGCCTGGGCTTCCGGGCCGCCGTGGATCTGGATCAACACGGGAAATCGCACGTTGTCGGCCGCGCGTCGCGGCCGGTAGTAGAAGGCGGGAATCGTGCGCCGGCTGTTGCCGGCGCCGCCAACCCTGTCGAACGTCGGATAGCGAATGAGCGTGGGGGCGATGAATCCGGCAGGATCAAGCCCGCCCACCTCGCTCTGCGTCCAGCGCACCAGCGCGCGGCTGCCGAGGTCGATGACGTACACGTCGCTCGGCGAAGTCGATGTATTGAGGGTGATCGCGAGCCGCTGGCCATCCGGCGAGAAGTCGAAGTGGCCGATCACGCCGATCGGCAATTCGGGCAGCGCAACCGGCTCGTGGCCGGGGATCCGCAACACGGACAACCTGTCGATTCCGTCCTGGTTGCTGACGAAGGCGAGATGCCTGCCGTCGTCGGCGATCGCCAGATTCGCGATGTCCCAGGGAATGTCCGGAGTCAACAGCGTTGGTCCCGTGCCGGCTTCCGGATCGTGGTATCGAAGCGTGCGGAACTCGCTCTCCTCGTCGGAGATGTAATAAACCGCCTGGCCGTCCGGCGCGAACTTGAACGCGCTGAATCCCGCCTTGCCGCCCGCGACCGGAAAGCGTTCGAGCTTGCCGGTGGTGACGTCGACCACGCCTGGCCTTACGTCGGCAACCGAGGTGTACTGCGCAACCAGCAGGCGTTTGCCATCGGGCGAGAAATCCAGCGGGTACCAGGTTCCACCCGGCGAGGCGAGCAGTCGTGGCTTGCCTGCCGCGAGGTCGCGCACCCAGATGTCGCCATCGCTGCCGTTGCGGGCGGTGCTCGAGTACGCCAGCGACTTGCCGTCGTGCGACAGCACCACGGCTTCGTTGCGCGACCGCTTGCCGTCAGTGAGGAGCTCGATCTCGCGGGTGGCCAGGTCGAAGAAGTGCAGTTGCCAGAATTCGGAACCGCCCTCGTCCTTGCCGAAGACGAAACCCTCCGGCCCTGCGGCCGGAGTCGCCTGTGTCGCCATCAACGGCTCGTTGAAAAATGTGAGCTGCTCGCGGAACCCGAGGGGTTGGGTGACGCGGTGTACCTGTTCCGTCTCGGCGAAGCGCGTGGTGATGAGGATCGCGCCGCCGTCGAGCCAGCCGGCGAACGACGCGCCCCGCGTGTTCTGGTAGCGCGCAAGTCGCTCGGCGAGCTCCGGCGACAGCGGGGGTATGCCTTCGGTGGTGCGGTTTCCGGACACGACGCGAACGACCTCCGGGGCGGCGTTCGTGGCGCATGTCGAGGCGCTCGACACGAGAGCGGTGAACAGGGCGACGGCTACTTCGCTGCGCATGCGCAGGTCCCATGAGGTTGAGAGCGCACTATAAATGTTGCCGGCCCGGTCCCGTTGCCTTGCTCTAACATCGCCGAACGATGCACCGCATCCATCGCCCAGTAGCCTCCACCGAACGCGACTGCATGATCCGGGTGCCGGGGTGAGCCGGCGCATGCTCGTCCTGGGCGCGAGCGCCGCGGTCGGCGACGCGCTGCTGCGGTTGCTGGCGGACGATGGCATCGATGTCATTGCGTGGTCGCGACGTGCTCGGCCCGCGGCTTCGCAGTCGCCGGAGTGGCAGCGTGGCGAGTTGTTCACGGACCGCTTGCCCGCAGTCGACACGATCCTGTCCGCCGGTCCACTCGATGGTCTGGTGGCCGCATGGTCCCGCTCGCACGACTGCAGGCCGCGCATCGTGGTCGCGCTCTCGTCGAGCAGCGCCAGGTTCAAGCGCGATTCGATCGACGCCGGCGAGCGTGAGCTCGCCGCCAGGCTCGCCGCAAGCGAGTCCGCGCTGATGGAACTCTGTCGAATTCGCGACGCGCGATGCGTGATCCTGCGACCCACGTTGATCCATGGCGGTGGGGATGCTGCGCACTTCGGTGCGATCGAGCGGGTCGCACGCAGCACCGGATGCGTAATCCTGCCGCAGTCGGCGACGGGGTTGCGCATGCCGCTCCACGCCGACGATCTCGCGGCATCGATGCTCCGTGCGAGCGGCGCGCCGGAGGCCCGGGGCACGTTCGATGTCGGCGGCGGCGAGGTGCTCGCCTACGACCACATGGTCACGCGCGTGCTCCGCGCACGCGGCGTGGAGCCACGTCTGCTGCGCGTCCGCGAAGGGGTGTTCCTGGTGGGACTTCGCTGCGCCCATCTCTGCGGCAGGTTGCGCGGCTTGACCGCGGCCATGGTGCGGCGCATGCGCGAGGACCTCGTGGTCGATGACGAGCCGGCGCGGCGGGCATTCGGGCACGCTCCCGGTTCCTTCCGGCCAGCGCAGAATCCTGATTCCCCCGGCGGCGAGCCTATCAACGGCGCCCAGTAGTTGAGGTCCGACACGTGGTTCCGGCTTAGGAAGGTCTGATCAAGTCATCCTGACTTGCCAGACTGGCGCCCGGGTCGGCGCAGGTCCGAACCCGGCGCCCACGAATCAGTGGCTTATCGATTGATTCGTGGCGATACGTCCCTGTATCGCGGAACCTCCGAACCGTGTTCAGAGGTTCCCTTATCCGGCGCACGAGTGGCCGGTAGCCAGGTTTCGGACCAGAGCCGATCCCTGCACGGGCCGACAATTCCAGGAAAAACGGGATCAAACCCCCTCCCGGACAGCTCCGTCCCACCCGAGGGGAAAAACCGCAAGGCACGCGCGCCCGAATTCCAGGCGGGCCCTACGGGACCGGCCCCGCCTCCGCGGATTTCCCGGAGCCTGCGCGTCGGACGACCTGGTCGATGAGATAGAGCGGACGCTGCTTGCTTTCCGCATACAGCCGACCGAGATATTCGCCGATGAGACCCAGCGCGATCAGCTGCACGCCGCCGAGCAGCAGCATGACCGTCATCAGCGAGGGATAGCCCCGCACCGGTTCGCCCCAGAGCAGTGTCTTGGCGATCGTCCAGACGCCGTAACCGAATGCCAGCAGCGCGGTCAGGAATCCAATGTACGTGGCGGCGCGCAGCGGCACGGTCGAGAACGACGTGACGCCCTCGAGGGCCAGGTTCCAGAGCCGCCAGTAGTTGAACTTGGTCGCCCCCGCGGCCCTGGGCTCGCGGTCGTATTCGACGCCGACCTGACGATACCCCACCCACGCGAACAGCCCTTTCATGAAGCGGTGTCGCTCGCGCAGCTGCCGGAGCGCCAGCACCGCGCGGCGGCTTAGCAGGCGGAAATCCCCGGTGTCCTCCGGCAATCGAGTTGCGGACAGCCGGCCCATCAGCCGATAGAAAAGCGCGGCGGTGGCGCGTTTCGTCCAGGACTCGCCGCTCCGCGAACGGCGCACGCCGTACACCATGTCGAATCCCTGCAGGAATCGCTCGTACAGCAATGCGATCAGTTCGGGCGGATCCTGCAGGTCCGCATCGAGCACGATGACCGCGCCGGCATCGGCGTGGTCGAGCCCCGCGGTGAGGGCGAGCTCCTTGCCGAAGTTGCGCGCCAGCCGGATCGCGCCGACCCTTGCGTCCTGCGCGGCCAGTTCCTCGATCCGCTGCCACGTCGAGTCGGTCGAGCCGTCGTCGACGTAGAGGATCTGCCATCGCACACCGAGCGCATCGAGCGCCGCGGCCAGCCGCGGGTGCAGCAGCGGCAGGGTGTCCGCCTCATTGAAACAAGGGACCACGGCGCAGGCGTCGATCGACTCCGCAGCGCCGGGCGAGGTGGACGAAACGTTCAGGGCGGTTTTGTGCTGCATCGCAACATCCTGATGTTTCTTAAATTTCTGTGAGGAAAGCGTTGCGGCTGCGTGATCCGAATGCCTATGATACCGGCCTCAATACGACGCAGTACGTCCCGGGAGTGCCGCTCACATGTACGTTCGCAACAGTCTGATCGCAGCGCTGGCTGCCGCATTCGGCGTAACACTGCTGGCAGGTTGCAGCGGCGGCGGCGACAATCCGCGCGCCGTTCCGACACCGGCACCAACCAATGACAACGGCTCGCCGATCACGGCGGTCATCACCGCGCGTTTCGATCCGGCCACTTCCGTCATTCCCTTCCCGAACAATCTGCTGCTTTCCGGCACGCGCGATCTGACCGTCAATGTACCGGTCGCCAACGCGAACAATTTCGGCGACCCGGCCGTCGCGCTCAACGCGCTGGACGGTTTTTCCACCGTTGCGCCGCTCAGCTTCACCATGTCGGTCACGCCCGCGGCGTCGACGCTCACCACCAGCAGCATCCGCATCTTCGAAGTGACCTTGACGGGGCCCGGCGGCGGCGTCACCGGGGTCGTGCGCGCGCTCGGCGCGAGCGAGTATGCGGTGGCGCTGGCGCCCAGCGATCCGCTGCAGCGCACGGTGGCCATCCTGCCGCTCACGCCGCTCAAGCAGCTGACCTCGTACCTGGTGGTCGTCACCGATGACGTGCGCGACGCGGCCGGCAACGATGCGACGCCCGACCAGACTTTCTTCCTCGCCACGCGCACTTCGCCGCTGTGCGTAGGCGGCGTGTCCACCGATCCCCTCATTCCGACCGCCAACGCGTGTGCGCTGGAACCGCTGCGGCTGCTGACCAACTCGCAGCTCGCGGCGGCGTCCGGCGCGGGCGTCGCGCGGGCCGATATCGTGCTGACCTCGGTGTTCACCACGCAGAGCATCAGTCCGGTGCTGAGCGCCGTGCGCGCGCAGAACCAGCCCGGCCTCGTGCGCGCCGCGCCGACCGGTCTCACGACCGCAGTGGCGGGTCTGCCGCCGGTCGCCGACATCTTCATCGGCACGCTCGACGTTCCCTACTATCTCGACGCACCGACCGCGACCACGCCGCAGGTGATCCTCTCGACCTTCTGGCGTGCGGCGCCCGGCGCGTACGTGCCGCCTTTCAACGGCTTCGGCCTCGATCCCACCTCGACCAACCTGACCTTCGCCAATCCGCGCCCCGTGCTTCGCAGCACGCAGACCATCCCGCTCATCATGACGGTCCCCAATGCGGCATCCGGTCGCATGCGGCCGGCCGCGGGCTGGCCGGTGGTGATCTTCCAGCACGGCATCACGCGCAACCGCATCGACGCGCTGGCGATCTCCGCCACGTTCGCTTCCCAGGGTTTTGTGGTGCTGGGCATCGACCAGCCACTGCACGGCCTTGACCCGACCAATCCGTTCTATATCGAGAACACGCCCTTTGGGCCGATCTCGAACGAGCGCACCTTCGACGTCGACCTCGTCAACAATGCGAACGGTGCGCCCGGCCCCGATGGCGTCATCGACGCTTCGGGCACGCACTTCATCAACCTGCCCAGCCTGCTCACATCCCGCGACAACCTGCGGCAGTCGGTCTCCGACCTCTTCACATTGTCGAAGTCGATCGCAGGGATCGATCTGAACGGTGACGGGGCCGGGGATCTCGATCCGGCGCGCATCCAGTTTGTAGGCCAGTCGCTCGGTTCGATCGTCGGCTTGAACTTCGTGACGCTCGATCCGACCGTCAACGTCAGCCTGCTGAGCGTGCCGGGTGGCGGCATCGCGCGCCTGCTCAACGGTTCGGTGACCTTCGGTCCGCGCATTCGAGCAGGTCTGCAGGCGTCCGGTGTCCTGCCCAACACGCCGGCGTTCGACCAGTTCCTGCTGATCGCGCAGACCGTGATCGATTCGGCGGATCCGATCAACTTCGCGCCGCTCGCAGGTGCCGAACGCATCCTCTTGCACGAAGTTGTCGGCGGTGCGCAGCTCTCGGGCGGCATCGTCAATCTGCCGGACCAGGTGATTCCGAACTCCGTCCCGGGCGCGCCGCTGTCGGGCACCGAGCCGTTGATCCGCGTGCTCGGTCTCGCCACGATCACCGCCAGCACGCAGAACGCGTCGGGCATTCGCGGCGCCGTGCGCTTCATCAAGGGTGAGCACGGCTCGCTGCTGAGCCCGGCGCGCAGCGCGATCCATCCGCCTGCCGATCCGATCGGCTTTCTTGACGTGACCACCGAGATGCAGGTCGAGATGGCCAGCATGATCGCGTCCAACGGGACGCTGGTGCAGGTCACCGACACATCCGTCATCCGTACGCAGTGATCAGGGAACAGGGGACCAACATGAGCCGCAACAACTTCAACAGTCGTCGCAAGCCTTCGCTGCGCCGGCC
>JBGTIG010000404.1:0-2762 GCA_041745755.1 Lysobacterales bacterium | reverse complement strand
AGCGCAACGCGTCGCCGCTGACCGGCCGAGAGCTCGCGCAGGCGGAGCGAGCCGAAACCCGCGAGCCCCACCTGGTCGAGCGCGGCGTCGACGTCGATCGTGGGGTCGCAGGGTGCGAGCGCCTCGCGGAACAAGAGGTTGGAGCGCGCCGAAAGATCCAGCTTCAATCCGTTCAGGTGTCCGAGGAGTGCCACGGGGACGGGACTTGCCGGTGCGGATTGCGGCGTCCCCGCCTGCGATGCCAGCGAGCCCGCGCTCGGAGCGAGCAGCCCGGCGAGCACCTGCAGCAGCGTGGTCTTGCCGGCGCCATTGGCGCCACCGATCGCACAGAGATCGCCACCGCGGAGCTCCAGCGACAACGGGCCGAAGATCGCTTCGCCGTCGCGGTCGAACGCGAGATCGCGCGCCGAAAGAGAAAGCTTGGCGAAGGGAAACGGAGTTTGCATCGATCAGTGACTTCGAAGGGCCCGCCATGCTAACCGCGCAGCCCCCAGCCGCGCCAAATCCCCCTCGGAATGGTTGCGGCCGCGGCGCTTGCGCACCGCCGGAGCGCACGGGCAGGGCGTCTCCGGATCCGCGAGAAAAGGAGCGAGGCGAAGCCCGCCGCGCAGCGTTTCCCGGACACAATCGCGTCACGCTTGTCCAGCGGGCCGGAATCGACGATCAACGGCGGCACTCGAACCTTGCGTCACGTGTCAATCACCCGCATGAGTCGGTAGTGTCTCGGTTTGAACGGCCAAGCCTAGGGACCGTTGGTGGTGAATTGCTGAGTCTGACGAAGGGTCGAACCATGAGCGGTCGTGCGCAGACCGGCGTCTGTCGCGATTCCGTCCATGGTTCGACAGGCTCACCACGAACGGAATTTCAAACTGAGTCACTACCCGCGAGTCGAAGGTGCAGCGCGGCTCGGCAACTGGTGTGCTGCGCTCGGATGCTCCTCGCTGCGCGCAAGAATGTTGCCCAGGTCCCGCGTCTTCGCTGGCTCGCTCGCCTTCGAGGCAGTACTTTCTGTTTCTTCAGCACGGAAATCCCTCGCATGCGCACTGGCCGGTCACCCGATGTCACATCGCCAATCGCCGCGTCCGTCGGCGCGCATTCGCATGAGATCCCGGTGACGCGACTTCGCCGGCAGCGCCGGAACGACCGGTGGCCGTTGGCGATGGCGCCGCCGATGCTCGGCCTCGCCTTTGCGTTTGCCTGCGGCGTTGCGCTCGCGGAGTCAGCCACGACGTCGGGCGGGGCCCGATTCCAGAACGTCAAGGGCGGCGTCGCGGGCGATGCCATTGCGCCCGCCACGCGTCTCTACATCGTGGTACTCGCGGATCCGCCGCTCGCCGACTACGAGGGCGGCGCGCGCTCGGCGGTCGATGGCAGCACGCTGGCGAAGACGGCGTCATCGGAGGCACCCGGCAACGGTGCGAAACTGCGGATGGATACCGCGGCTTCGCGCGCGTATCTCGCGCACCTCGACGCGCAACACGCGGCAGTGCTGCAATCGATCGGCGGGTTGGCGAAGCGCAGCGTGCAGGCGAGATTCCGTTATCGCGTGGTCACCAACGGCATGGCGGTGGCGCTGACGCCCGCCGAGGCGGCGGCACTGCGGGAGCTGCCGGACGTCGAGTCGGTACAACCCGATGGTCGACGCTATCTCCAGACCGATGCCGGTCCCGCCTGGGTTGGCGCCCCGCTGGCCTGGACCACCGGTCTGCCCGGCGCGAGCGGCGAGGGCATCGTCGTCGGGCTCATCGACAGCGGCATCAATGCCGGGCACCCGTCTTTTGCCGACGTCGGCGCGGATGGCTTCAACCACACCAATCCGCGCGGGCGCCTGTTCGGCCGATGCCAGAGCACGTCCGGCCTCTGCAACGACAAGTTGATCGGCATCTACGACTTCACCGACGAGGGGTCGCGCGACGGCAGCGATACCACCGGGCACGGTTCGCACGTCGGCTCGACGGCGGTCGGCAACATCATCGACCGCAGCATCAACGGCCAGACCATCACGCTGCCGCTCCGCGTCTCAGGCGTGGCGCCGCACGCTGCGATCATCTCCTACAAGGCCTGCACCGAGGACGACGACTGCCCTTTCTCCGCGTTGCTGGCGGCACTGGACCAGGCGACCGCGGACGGGGTCGATGTCATCAACTATTCGATCGGCGGGCCAGCGCGCGACATCCGCGCCTCCGTACTTGCCAACAACGATGATGTCGCTGCGTTCCTGCGCGTGCGCAACGCCGGAATCGTCGCGTCGGTATCCGCTGGCAACAGCGGCCCGGGCGACACCACGGTGACCTCGCCGGCCAACGCGCCGTGGGTCATGGCGGTCGCCAACGCCACGCACGATCGCCGTTTCGTGAATCGCCTGTTCGACGTGACGGGCGCCGGGATCACGGGATCGCTCGAGTTCGTCGGCGATGGCATCACCGGTGCGCTGCCCACCCGACGCATCGTCGATGCGGCCAGCTTCGGCTTCCCGCTCTGCGGCAATGGCGAAGACCTGACACTGCCGCCGACGGGGGCGAGCAATCCCTGGCCCCCGGGCACCTTCAACGGCGAGATCGTGGTGTGTCGCCGGGGCGTGCAGGCGCGCGTGGCCAAGGGCTTCAATGTGCGCGCGGCCGGTGGCGGCGGCATGATCCTCGTCAACACGCTCGCGGAAGGCGAAAGCGTGGTGGCGGACGATCATTTCCTGCCTGCGGTGCACCTCGGTTTCTCCGAAGGCGCACGCCTGCTCGCGGCCATGGCGCAGGCGACTGGCGCCG
>JBGTIG010000403.1:0-5373 GCA_041745755.1 Lysobacterales bacterium | reverse complement strand
CGCCGCGCGATTTCGTCGAGGCGCCATGTCAACCGGGCGCTCACGGCACCAGCGGCGCAGGAGACTGGGCGGGCTGCGCGCGTCGGAGTCGCTCGAGCACGCGATCGGTGATATCGATGCTGGAGGCTGCGAATAGCACGGGGCCCTGCAGCACCAGGTCGTACTTCTGCTCCCGCGCGAACTCCACGATGACGGACTGGATCTCCGGCCAGCGACGGCCGAGCTCTTCGGCGCCGCGCGTACCGAGTTCGCCGCGCAGCTGACCGCGCAGGCGATCGATCCCGCGTTCCAGCGTGGCGATTTCGCGCGCGAGTTGCGACGACTGCGTTTCGTCGAGCGTCGCCGACCCGGTCTGCTGACGACGCTTGAGCGCAGCCAGATTGGCTTCCTGCGCCTTGAGCTGTGCGTCCCGCTCGCGAAACTCACGCGCAAGACGCTCGCGTCCCGCGGCAACCTGCGGCGCGTTGTCCAGCAGCCGTTTCATGTCGACGTAGGCGATGCGCGTCGGCTCGGCCGGCTGCGCGGCGGCGCTCGCGACCCACACGGCGAACAACGTGGCCACGACGACCGCCCGCGCGCCGCGCCAGCGGGGGCCTACGCGCGGTTGTTGCGGTTCACCGAGCGGTGGCGCGCTTGCGCAATACATGGCAGTGCCGGTCCGGTCGCATCAGAATTGGTTGCCGAACGAGAACTGGATGGTCTCGGTGCGATCCCCTTCCTTGTCCTTGAGCGGTGCCGAGATGTTGATCACGATCGGCCCGACCGGCGCCTGCCACTTGAAGGACAGACCGGCGGAAGCGCGCAGCTCGTCGGTATCGAATGCATCGAAATCCTCGAACACGTTGCCCACGTCGATGAAGGCCGACAATTGGGTGGTGTCCTCGCCACGTTTGAGGAACGGGGTCGGCAGGATCAACTCGGCGGTGGCGACCGTCTTGAAGGCGCCGCCCAGTGCCTGGCAGTTCTCCAGGTTCGTCTCGCCGGGAAACAGGTAGCAGGGCCCGAGGGTGTTGTCCTCGAAGCCGCGCACACCGTTCACGGTTCCGCCCGCGTAGAAATTCTCGAAGAACGGCAGAACCTCTCCGTTGCCGTAGCCATCGCCGTAGCCAATGTCGATGGAGGTCAACAGCGACGTCCAGCTGCGCAGCGGGAAATAGCGCGCATACTGGTATTGCACCTTGTAGTACTCCGCCGTCGAGCCTGGCAGGCCGATTTCGGCAAACAATCGCTGATAGCTGCCGCGATTCGGGGCGAAAAACCGGTTGCGCGAATCGCGTGCCCAGCCGGCTTCCAGACGCAGCGTGTGGAACGTACGGTGCCCGACGTCATTGATGTAGTCGATGTAGGGTTGTGGCGAAAGTCCCTCGATCAGCCCGAGCGCGTTCCGTTCAATGCCGAGGGAACCGCTGACCGTGTCGGTTTCGGTCAGCGGGATGGCCGAGATCACCGAGAACAGATAGGTCTCCGACGTGAAAGCGGCGATGTTGGCTTCGCTCTGATCGATGTCGGAATACCGGAGGTTGTAGCCGAGGCTGACACCGCTATCGAGGAAGTACGGATCGTAGTAGCTGAAGTCGAATCGCTTGACGATGCGGTTGTTCTGCAGCGTCAGGTTCGCGCTGTTGCCGGAGCCGAGGAAGTTGCGCTGGCTGACCGAGAGGCTGGTCAGCAGGCCCTGCAGTTGCGAGTAGCCGAAGCCGAACTGGAAAGCGCCGGAACTCTGTTCCTCCACGGCGATCTCGAGGTCCACCTGGTCTTCCGTGCCGGCGACCTTGGGCGTTTCGATGTTGACCGTCTTGAAGTAGCCGAGCCGCTGCAGGCGCACCTTGGAACGATCGATCGCAGCCTGCGAGTACCAGCCGCCTTCGAACTGGCGCAGCTCGCGGCGCAGTACCTCGTCCTGGGTGCGGGTATTCCCGGCGAACGAGATGCGACGCACGTACACGCGCGGCCCCGGCACCACCAGGAAGATGACCTCGACCGTCTTCTTGTCGCGATCGAGGTTCGGAATGGGATTGACCTCGGCGAAGGCGTAGCCGAGATTGGTGAGCACCCGGGTGATCGCCTCAGCCGACTGCTCGACGCGGCGCTGCGAGAACGTCTCGCCGGAGTTCACGCGCAACAGCGGCCGCAACTGGGATTCCTCCAGCACCAGATCGCCGGTGATCTTGACCTCGCCGACTTCGTAGACGTCGCCCTCGCGGATATTGGCGGTGACATAGATGTTGCGCCGGTCGGGACTGATCGCGACCTGCGTGGACTCCACGTTGGCCTCGGCGTAACCCCGATCCTGGTAGTAGGCCTGGACCTTCTCGAGGTCGCCTGAGAGTTTCTCGCGCGAGTACTGGTCGTCGCTCTTGTACCAGGAGAGCCAGTTGGTCGTGTTGGACTCGAAGTCCTCGCGGATGTCGTCGTCGGGGTAGACCTCGTTGCCGACGATGTTGATGTGCTTGATCTTCGACGCCTTGCCTTCGGCGATGGTGATGTCGATCTGCACGCGATTGCGTGCGAGCTTGCGCACCCGGCCTTCGATGGACACGTTGTACTTGCCGCGGTTGTTGTACTGCCGCTCGAGCTCGGAAATGGCGCGTTCTAGCGCCAGGCGGTCGTAGGTGTCGCCTTCGTTGAGCCCGATCTCGCGGAAAGCACTGCGCAGGTCCTCTTCCTTGATGTCCTTGTTGCCGGTGATGTTGACCTTGGAAATCGCGGGACGCTCGGACACCTTGACCACGAGGATGTCGCCTTCGCGATCGAGCTCGACGTCGTTGAAGAATCCCGTCTTGAACAGGGCGCGCACCGATTCCGCGGCGCGCGCATTGTCCATCGCGTCGCCCTTTTCGACAGGCAGGTAGGAGTACACGGTTCCCGCCGAGATCCGCTCGATGCCATCGACCCGGATGTCGGCGATGGTGAAGGGCTCGAAGGCGAGGGCATTGCCCGCGAAACAGGCAGCCAGAAGAATCAGTGCGGCAACGCGTTTCATCATCACTCCTGACAACGGAAGAGCCGGGCGGCCATGCGTGGGACGCCCGTACCCGGTGTGGCGGGGATCGATTCCGTCTGCGGCGGACCTGCCAGAACAGGAGCGGAACCGGTGACGCCGGATGCCTTACGAAATCAGGCGGTGGATGTCGTTGTAGAACGCCAGCCCCATCAACCCGACCAGCATGGCGAGGCCGATGAACTGGCCAACGGCAAGGGTGCGTTCGGTGACGGGACTGCCCTTGAGGAACTCGATAAGGTAATACAGCAGGTGCCCGCCGTCCAAGATCGGAATGGGCAGGAGGTTCATCACGGCGAGGCTCAGAGACACCATCGCCAGGAAGCTCAGGAACCATGCGACGCCGAGATCCGCCGACAGATCGGCGTACTGGGCGATGGATACGGGACCCGAAATGTTGCGCAGCGATGCCTGGCCGGTCAGGAGCTTGCCGAGGATCGTGTAGGTGTCGCGGGTCATCTGCCAGGTTTCCCGCAGCGCGGCGGGGATGGCGGCCAGCGGTCCGTAACGTCTTTCGGTGTCGTATTGCGCGGTGACGGGTGCGACGCTGATACCGATGGTGATGGCCCGGCTCCCGTCCTCGCGCGTGCCCGCGCGCGGCACCACGCCCAGGGTCGCGAGCGAATCGTCGCGCTTGACGGTGAGCTCGATCTCGGCACCCGCTGCCTGCTCCTGCATGCGTGCGTAGAGCTCGTCGAAGCTGGCAATGCGCTCGCCCGCCAGACCCACGATCCTGTCGCCGGCACGCAGCCCCGCGCGAGCGGCCGGCGAATCCGGCTCGACTTCCCCCACGTCCGCGGGCAGTTCGGACTGTTTCGGCATCAGGCCCAGCGCGCGAACGGAAACCGGCTCGCCGTTGTCGGGCAGCGAGGCAAAACTCAGTATCCGCGTGCGCTCTCCGCCACGGCTGTCGATCACCCGGACGGGCAACGGATCGCGATCGAGGCTGGCGGTCGCGATGGCGATCGACGCATCGCTCCAGTTGGTGACGGCGCGTCCGCCGACATCGGTCAGCCGGTCGCCGCGCACGAATCCGGCTTCGGCCGCGATGCCCTGCGTGCGCCCGACCAGCGGCAGGAAATCGGGCTTGCCGAATACGAACATGAGCCAGAGCGCAAACACGGTGAAGACGAGATTGAAGACAGGGCCCGCGGCCACGATCGCCGTGCGCGCAGCCAGCGGCTGCCGATTGAACGCGGAAGGTGCGTCTTCCGGCGCCACGTCGCCCTCGCGCTCGTCCAGCATCTTGACGTAGCCGCCGAGCGGAATTGCGGCGATGACGTATTCGGTGCCGCTGCGCCCGACGCGCCGCAGCAGCGGTCTGCCGAATCCGACGGAAAATCGCAGCACCCGCACGCCCAGGCGCCTCGCCACGATGAAGTGGCCGAACTCATGGAAGGTGATGAGCACGCCGAGCGTGACCAGCATCCACCAGACAGAACCGAAAAAGCTTTCCATGGCGGCGAGTCTAACCGCTGCCGCCGCAGGCATGCTGCACGGCAGCACCGGCGCGCCGGCGAGCTTCGGCATCGGCGTCGAGCACGCGCTCCAGGGAATCGGCAGCGGTCACGTCCATGTCCTCCAGAACCTTCAGGCAAACGTCCGCGATATCCAGGAAAGCGATCCTCCGATCAAGAAATGCAGCGACCGCGATCTCATTGACCGCATTCAGGATTGCCGGGGCAGTTCCGCCCGCGCGGAGCGCCCCATAAGCGAGGTCCAGGCAGCGGAAAAGTTCCCGGTCGACCGGTTCGAAGTCGAGCCGGCCCGCGGCCACGAGGTCGAGCAGGGGCACGCCGGCGTCGATCCGCGCGGGCCATGCGAGGGCATGCGCAAGCGCCGTACGCATGTCGGGATGGCCGAGTTGCGCCAGCATCGAACCGTCACGATAGCCCACCACCGCGTGGACGAGACTCTGCGGGTGCACCACGACGTCGATGCGCTCAGGTGGCAGACCGAACAGCCAGTATGCCTCGATGACTTCGAGGCCCTTGTTCATCAGTGTCGCCGAATCCACCGAGATCTTGCGGCCCATCGACCAGTTCGGGTGCGCGCAGGCCTGGTCGGGGGTCACCGTCCCAAGCGACTGGCGATCGCGTCCCCGAAACGGCCCGCCGGATGCGGTCAGCACGATGCGTTCAACTCCATTCGCCAGGGCATTGCGTGTATTGCCGCTCGGCAGGCACTGGAAAATGGCATTGTGTTCGCTGTCGACCGGCAGCAGGGTGCCGTCGCCCCGAGCCATGGCGTCGAGCAGCAACGCCCCCGTCATCACGATCGCTTCCTTGTTCGCCAGCAGCAGGCGCTTGCCGGCCGCGGCGGCGGCCAGCGTGGAGTCGAGGCCCGCGCCGCCCACGATCGCCGCCAGCACG